>CBFHPA010000059.1:0-10498 GCA_965657565.1 Oceaniferula sp. | reverse complement strand
CGTAGCAGCATCACATCCCCGGCACTCACCTCACAGGGCTTGCTATCTTCCCATTGGAAAACACCCTTTCCACGGGTGACAAAAACGAGTTGATACTCATCTAATACCCTACCTTTCTCCCAGCTGAACAAATACTCCTCCGGGTGCCTCCCAACCGGATAATCACTTCCGGCTGGAACATCCGTGCAGCCCGCATCCAGCACATACATCCCCCAATCCACGAGGCTTGGCTCGATTGGGAGGTAGCGCGAGAATAGATTCTGGGCAGTCATTTTGTGCAAAAATAGAGTCAGTTCGTGTATTTGCAAAGAACAATTTTTGCGCCAACATAACCACCATCTTACCAATAAACCATCTTCATGTTTTCCCAAATCAAAGACCAATACTCCAATCTCGGCATCGATGTCGAGCAGGCGATCAATGCCCTTGCCAATACTCCTATTTCCCTGCACTGCTGGCAGGGTGATGATGTAGGAGGTTTTGAGACCGATGCCGGTGAACTCGGCGACGGACTGGCAGTCACGGGAAACTACCCTGGTAAGGCACGCAGCATTGGCGAGCTACGCCAGGATCTCGAACAGGTCCTTAACCTACTTCCCGGAAAGCATCGCCTCAATCTGCACGCCATCTACGGAGATTTTCAGGGCCAAAAAGTCGACCGTGACGCCATCGAGACCAGCCACTTTCAAAGCTGGATTGACTGGGCTAAGTCCCTAGGTATAGGCATGGACTTCAACCCCTCCTGCTTCTCCCACCCGAAGGCTGGGAGCGGCTTCACTCTGAGTAGTCCCGACGCAGGCATCCGCAATTTCTGGGTCGAGCACTGCCAACGCAGCCGCAGCATTGCCGCAGACATGGGCAAACAACTCGGCTCCCCTGCCGTCACCAACGTCTGGGTACCCGACGGCATGAAGGACATCCCCGTCGACCGTCAGGGGTTCCGCCAACGCCTCTCCGAGAGCCTCGACAAGGTCTTCGCTGAGAAGCTTGACCCCGCCCACAACATCGACGCGGTCGAGTGTAAGCTCTTCGGCATCGGCTCGGAAAGCATGGTGGTCGGCTCCCACGAGTTCTACATGGGCTACGCAATCAAGAACCAAACCGCACTCTGTCTCGACGCTGGTCACTTCCACCCGACGGAAGTCATTTCCGACAAAATCTCCTCCGTACTCATGTATGTGCCACACCTGCTGTTGCACGTCTCCCGTGGCGTGCGCTGGGACAGTGACCACGTGGTTTTACTAGATGACCACACCCAGGCAATCATGCAGGAGCTCGTCAGTTGTGACGCCTTGCCCCGCACATCCATCGGGCTGGATTTCTTTGATGCCTCCATCAACCGCATCGGAGCATGGGCCATCGGCACCCGTGCTGCTCAGAAGGCGCTACTCCTTGCACTTCTCCAGCCACAGCAACAACTCCGCAAGGCAGAACTCGAGGGTGACTACACCACCCGCCTCGCCTTACTCGAGCAAAGCAAAGCATTACCGTGGTCTGTTGTCTGGGAGGAATTCTGCCAGCGTCACGAGACCCCGGGAGAAACCCAGCTACTCTCAGCCATCAAATCCTACGAGGCAAACACCCTCTCCAAACGCAGCTAATAATCCAAGCTAACCAGACAACCACTCAAGCAGACCAACCAGACAAACCATGAGCACTGAAGACCAAACCAATGCAGGCGCCTCCTCAGGCGAGTACGAAAACCAGCCAGTTCCCAAAAACGCCCTCAAAGGGGGCAACAAGTTCTGGGGTATGTATGCCGGCGAACATGCGGCCGGAACCGAGTTCATGATCGGGCCTTTGTTCCTGCTCAATGGAGTCTCCCTACAGAATATCGTACTGGGCCTCTTGGTAGGCAACCTGCTCGCCGTTCTCTCATGGCGCTATCTCTGTGCGCCGATCGCCACCAGAGCACGTCTCACGCTCTACAACCACCTCGAGCGCATCGCAGGCAAGGGTCTGGTCAAAATCTACAACCTCGCCAATGGTATTCTGTTCTGCTTCCTCGCCGGAGCTATGATCACCGTCTCCGCAACTGCGGTCGGCATCCCCTTTGACATGCCAATGCCGTCACTGGGCGACTGGCTGCCCAATAGCACCAGCTTTGTGCTGATCGTGCTCGGCGTCGGCGCGGTCATTGCCGTCGTTGCTTCACTTGGTTACGAAACCGTGGCCAAATTCGCCAACATCGCCTCACCCTGGATGGTGTTGGTGTTCCTCGCCTGTGGTCTCGTTGCTCTCAAACAACTCGGCGTATCAGACATGTCAGGGCTGGAAAAAGTCTGGAGCGAATCCATCATGGTGGCCCAGGAGGGATCAGCTGAATCCACCATGGGCTTCTGGAGTGTAATGTTCTTCGCCTGGTTCTGTAACGCGGCGATGCACGTCGGCATGGCGGACCTCTCGGTATTCCGATTCGCCAAAAAAGCATCCTACGGTTGGGCAAGCTCCGCTGGCATGTATGTCGGTCACTTCATGGCTTGGATCGCAGCCGCTCTCATGCTGGCAGCACAGATCAAAACGACTGGCGACACCAACCCCGTGCCCGGACCCATGGCCAATAATGTGGTCGGTCTCGCCGGTATTATCTGTGTGATCGTCGCCGGCTGGACCACCGCCAACCCCACCATCTACCGAGCCGGCCTTGCCTTCCAAGCGATGATCCCGGGATCAAACCGTTTTGTCGTGACGCTCGCCGCAGGTATCATTGCCACCATCGCCGGCATCTTCCCGGCATTCGCATGGAAGCTGCTAACCTTTGTCGGCCTCTACGGCACCATTCTTGCCCCCATGGGTGCGATCATCTTTTTTGACTGGCATTTCCACCGCAAAGGTGATGCCGCCAACCTATACAACGCGCCACCCGCCAAAAGCTTCAACATGGCGGTATTGTTCGCTTGGCTCATCCCCGTGGGTGCCGCGGTTTACATGATCCAGACTCAGGGTATTTCCGCATGGTATTTCCCACTGCCCTGCTGGATCGCCTGCGGTGTGCTGTTCCTGATCTTCTCCGGCAAACAAAAATCCAACCCCGCCCACTAAGGCCTCACCTATCAATAACCACAATTACTTAGAACGATGAAAACCATTCTCAACATCCTCTCCATCGCCGGTCTGGCGCTCACTCTTATTCCTTCCATCCTGCTGCTCACCGGCAGCTTGAAAGCAGGCCAAGTCACCACCCTGATGACCGTCGGCATGGTGCTCTGGTTTGTCAGCCGCACCCTGCGTGAAACCATGTTCCGCCCCACCGAGGTTTCCACCCACGCCGTCGAGCACGACACCCCCCACACGCTCTGATATTGCTGGCAACTTGAACTCCCGCCCACTTTGACGACGGCAACTCAAGCTTGAACTCGAACTTAACTCACCATGATCACTGCCCTCTACGGAGTCATCTTCCACTGGATTGGCGGCCTGGCCGCCGGATCATTCTACGTTCCCTTCAAAAAGGTTCGCAACTGGTCATGGGAAACCTACTGGCTGACTAACGGTATTGTCTCCTGGCTTCTAGCGCCGACGATCTTCGCCTTGATCCTGACGACCGCCCCCTTTGAGGCGATCAAAGCCGCTGACTCAGAAACACTGCGCAACACCTACCTCGGCGGAGTTTGCTGGGGTGTTGGCGGTCTCACCTTTGGCCTCTCCATCCGCTATCTCGGTGTTGGCCTGGGCAATGCCATTGCCTTGGGCTTTTGCACCGTCTTCGGGACACTCATTCCTCCGATTCGCTCAGGCACATTCGTCAGTGATATCTGGACACCCACTGATGGTAAAATCGTTCTTCTTGGTGTCCTTGTGGCCGTGGTCGGCATTGCCATCGCAGGACGCGCCGGCATGGAAAAAGAGAGAGGCTTAAGTGATGCAGAAAAGAAAAAGACCATCAAAGAATTCAACTTTTCAAAAGGAGTGATGATCGCCGCATTCGCGGGTATCATGAGTGCCTTCATGGCCTTTGCTATTGATGCCGGTGGTGCTATCGGGGACAGTGCGGTGAAGCAAGGAACCGCCTCACACTGGGCGGGTTTACCCATCCTTATCGTTGTCATGGCCGGAGGGCTCACCACCAACTTCATCTGGTGCATCTTCCTTCATCTCAAGAACAAATCCGGCTACGAATACGTCGCCCTTTACAATCGCGAAATCGAATCCCCCGATGACGACATCCCCCTCCGCTCCAACTACCTCTTTAGCGGCATGGCAGGCTTGGTCTGGTATCTGCAGTTTTTCTTCTACACCATCGCCCACAGCAATATGGGAGATTTCAAATTCTCCAGCTGGACGCTACACATGGCATCGATTATCGTCTTCAGCTCGCTCTGGGGACTCAAGCTGGGTGAATGGAAGGGTTCCTCAAAGAAATCACGCCAACTGCTCTACGCCGCATTAGGCACTCTCATCCTCTCCACCGTGATCATCGGGGTAGCCGCCTACATCAAAGGCTCCAGTGGTAACCACTAACCAGCATTCATTCAGTATTATGAAAACAGGACTCTTCTCCATTGGCCTCGACACCTACTGGCCACAGTTTGACGGCCTGCTCGACAAGCTGCTCGGCTACCACGGCGAGATCCGTGAGCGCATCAGCACGATGGGCACGGATATCGTGGATGCCGGCATGGTCGACTCCCCGGAGAGAGCACGCGAGGCTGCCGCCCTTTTCAAAACCGAAGATGTCGACATCATCTTTCTGTTCATCTCCACCTACGCCCTTTCCTCCACCGTCTTGCCCGTCGTACAAAAGGCGAAGGTCCCCGTCGTGCTGCTCAATCTGCAACCCGTCGCCCAGCTCGATTACGAGGCATTCAACGCCCTCGGTGACCGCGGTAAAATGACCGGCGTCTGGCTTGAGCACTGCCAGTCCTGCTCCGTTCCCGAGCTCGCCTGCGTCTTTAACCGCGCCAAGGTCGATTACCACGTGGTCAGCGGATATCTCCAAGAAGAAGAAGCCTGGAATGAAATCACCGACTGGGTCGAAGCCGCCAAGGTCTCTACCGGCATGGCTTCTAACCGCGTCGGCCTGCTCGGCCACTACTACAACGGCATGCTTGACGTCTACTCAGACCTCACCCAGCAAGCCGCCACCTTCGGCAACCACTTTGAGATCGTCGAAATGTGTGAACTCTCCGACCTGCGCAAGGCCGTCAGTGACGAGGATGTCTCCGCTAAGATCGAAGAGTTCCAGCAGAAGTTCGAAGTGTCCGCCGAGTGTGAGCAATCCGAGCTCGAGCGCGCGGCACAAACGTCCGTCGCCCTTGATCGTCTGATTGAGAAACACCAGCTCGGCTCCATGGCCTACTACTACGAGGGCAGTGGTGAGTATGAAAACATCGTCACCTCCGTCATCGCCGGTAACACCCTGCTCACTGGGCGCAACATCCCCATCGCCGGTGAGTATGAGGTCAAGAACGTGCAAGCCATGAAGATCATGGACCTCTTCGGCGTCGGTGGTTCCTTCTCCGAGTTTTATCTGACGGACTTTACAGACGATGTTGTTTACCTCGGCCACGACGGCCCCGCCCACTTTGCCATTGCGCAAGGTCGTGTCGGGCTGGTTCCAGTACCCGTCTACCACGGCAAACCCGGCAAAGGCCTCTCCATCCAGATGACCGTCAAACACGGACCAGTTACCATCCTCTCCGTGCTCCAGCACGGCGACGGCTCGGTTTCGCTACAAGTCGCCGAGGGTGAATCCGTGCCCGGCCCGGTGCTCCAGATCGGCAACACCAACAGCCGCTACAAGTTCTCCATCTCCGCCAAGCAGTTCATGAATGACTGGTCCAAGGGAGGCCCGTCCCACCACTGCGCCATCGGAACCGGCCACATCGCCAGCCGCATTGACAAACTCGCCGAGCTACTCGGTATCGAGTGCACCCGGGTATGTTGAGACCTTCAGGCTAAAACTCGGCGACAAGCACCATTTTTTCTCGGCTCTAATCTTGGCGAGCCAAGGCCTGCTTAGAATAATACTTACCGTCCTTGATCCTGGTCACCTCCGGGTAGCTGCGCAGGAAGTTGTTCTCATCGATCAGGTTGATCAGGTAGTGGGTGGTGCCCTCGGGCAGCTTGGCGGTGACCACGCCCTCTGATGTGAGCTCGGCGGGAATGCGGAACCACTCCTCGCTCTTGTCGCCACTGTTCATGGTGTAGAGCAGGTTGGCACGCACTACCTTGGCACCGTTTCCACGGTAATTGAAGGTGACGCTGTCACCATTTTGCTGGTGAGAGAGCACCTTGCAGACCTTGTCCTGATTGGGAAGCCCCTTGGGATGATTCGGGTTGTAATACGGGTAGCTGGCCTCCATTTCGGTCAGGATCTCGGTGAGCTTGTCATCGAGCTCCTTGACCTTCTCCGGCATGCTGGCAGCCAGGTTCTTGGCTTCCTCAATGTCGACGCGCTTGCCGTCTTTGCTGTAAAGCTCGTAGAGCTCAAAGGGCTCGGTCCTGGCGTCATTGATATGGTTGTAATTGCGCACCAGCTTGAAGCCATCCACGCGGATCGTACTCTCCAGAGCCACGCTATTCGGGAAGTGCCAGACCATGGTGTCACGCGCCTTGCCGTCCGCTTCTTTGACCAGACCCGGGTCAGCGGGATCGTTGAGTAGGAGCTCGCTAACATCGAGGCCATCGAGTGACTTATCCTCGGGTTTCTCGGTACCGGTCAGGGTCAGAATCGTCGGATAGAAGTCCAGGCCGTTGATCATCACATCAGACTGCACCCCTGCCTTGATGCCTGGGCCAGTGATAATGAGTGGCACCCGGGTGCCGCCTTCCATCAGAGAAATCTTGCCACGGTCCAGCGGGTAGTTGTCGGTGATGATCTCGCCCGGAGTTTTCTCCATGCCGCCGTTGTCCGAGGTGAAAATAATATAAGTGTTCTCAATGAGCTTGTGGCCGGGCCAGCGCGGGTCCTCGGTGTTTTCAAGATAAGTGAACAGGTGGCCCATGTAGGTATCGAGCTCCTCGACCATCGCACAGTAGAAGGGGTTGGTCTGGCCTTGGCCCGTCCAGGCTTCGGGCTTATCAGGGTCCGGCTGCACACCGAGCTTCTTGCAATACTTGTCCAGTAGCGCCTTGCTGCGGGTATGGATCGGTGTGTGCACCAGCCAGGTGGCATAATAGAGAAAGAAAGGTTTATCCTTCTGCTCCTCGACAAACTGTAGCGCGTCCAAGCTGTTCTGGTGGGTGGTAATGCCATCCTCGTCCAGGCGGTAAGGATCATTCTTCTTCTCGGTGGCAAACCCGCTAACTCGGTCGGGCATCATCTTGCGCGTTGTGCCCAGATTGGAGCGCGTCCAGTCGAATCCTTGGTCCTTGGGCTGGGGAAAAGAGTGGTGGTCAATGGCCATGTGCCACTTGCCGCAGTGGCCTGTGACGTAGCCGTTTTTTTGTAGCAGCTTGGGCAAGGTCACCGTGTCCTCAGGCATGCGGCCGGTGTACCAAGGCGGCATCATGTTGTGCCCTGGGTGATAGACCAAAGGAGGATGGCCGCCAACGACGTGCGTCTTCTGGGCCCGGGCAGGATGGTCACCACTCATGATGGCACAGCGGGTGGGCGCACAAGTAGGTGCCGGTGAGTAGCCGTGCCAGAACTGCACTCCCTTACTGGCAAGCGCATCGATGTTGGGTGTCTCCATCGGTGTCGGCTCATCGATGTCATAACAACCGACATCCTGCCAACCGAGGTCATCGGTCAGGATCAGGATGATGTTCGGCTTCGCCGGCCGCTCGGCAGCGGCCAGGGAGGTCGTGAGGGAAGTGGTAAACGGCAAGAGCAGGGCGAGTGTCAGCAGCGGGGCGATCTTCATACCCTTAAATTAGCACCCACGATTGGATATTAAACAGAATTTTTAGATGATATTGCCATCCGCCTGCAGGAGGATGGCTGTTCTTGGTTCCTCGTTCTTGGTTCTTGGTTGGCTGCTAACGCGGCTAACTCTACCTACTTGATTGTTCTCATCGTGACTATCCGTGGGTTAAAACCCACGGAAAGGTTTCATTCATGATTTGCGTCGCGTAGCGACCGCTTAACAGCTTCAACTTAAACTCTCAACTTCAACTGGCCACGTAGTGGCTCAACTGCCGCTAGCGCGGCCAACTCACGCCTAGACGCTAGGACTCTAAGAATCAGGCAAGAAAAACCCCCGCTGTGAGACACAGCAGGGGTTTTGAAAACTATTTCAATCTTCGCTCTTCACTCTTCCTTAGCTCCTGCGTCTGCGCAGGGCTAAGGCCAGGCCTCCGAGTCCTAAGAGAGCCGTTGAGCTAGGCTCGGGCACGGCGTAAAAATCTAGAATAAGCGAGTTTGCATCTTCTCTGACCTCCCAATAACCGCCATTTACAAAGCCACTATCATCAAGGCTGAACAAGCTGGCATCAAATCCGGAGATGCTGCCTGCTGTTGCAATGGTAAAGCTGGCATCAACATCGGGATAACCATCAAATGCTAATCCAGTAAAGCCAGCCGCATTGCCAGCAACATTGCCCAGGGTCAGAGAATCGATATCGATGGTGAAGCCACCCGCAGTGAGGCTGGTGAGGTCGAGTGCTCCAGTAATGTCGAGCCAGTCCCAACCGGGATCAGCTCCTTGGGAACCAGCACTGTCGTTGATTTCCCAGAGGTAGGTGCCGCCATCAGCCCATGTGAGATCACCTGTATGATTCTGAGTGCCAGGTGAGTTGCCGGGGCTTAGCACAGATCCACTACCGATGGTCATGCCACCTGTTACTGTTCCCGCTCCAGAGAGCGTCTGGCCGGATGCTAGTTCAAATCCGTTGGTCAACCCACTGACATCCAGTGTCGCACCACCGGCAACATCGATGATGGAAGAATTGGAGATGATGTTGTTGAGAGAAGCGTGGGAAAGAGCCAGCGTGCCTGCACTCACGCTGGTGTTACCTTGGTAGGTGTTGTCAGCGGAAAGGGTCAGAGTACTGCTGTTGTCTTTTTCAAGTGAACCAGTGCCGCTGATGACGCCGCTGAGCTCTTGGGCATTTGTGCTGTTGTATTTGAAAATCCCGTTGTTGGTGATGGTTTGTACGTAAGTACCACTCTGCAGCCTACCCGCACCCCCGATCTCTAGCGTTCCGTCGTTAATGATGACCGTGCCACCACTCATCGTGTTACTAGCGTTGGTCAAAGCCAATGTCCCAGCACCATTCTTGGTAATTCCACCGCCGTTGGAATGATTTGAACTCACCTCTAAATCAACGGAGTCGTCACCGACTGCCACATCGTATATGACTCGATTCGCGGCATTTCCTTGACCGTTGAAGTATGTGCCAGAAACCGTGTTCTTGGCACCACCGGTGGTAGCAATGATCCCATTTCTCCAGATGGTGTTCTTCGACATCTGTATTTGACCACCACCATTGCTGTCAAATGTGATGGTATCACCACTTACGATAATTTGCTGTGTCCCGGCGAATTGAAGTATTGAGCCATTGTTGATATCGATATCTCCTGACTGCCACGTTCTAGTGCCAACAGTATTATGAAGCTGAAGTTTCCCTCCATTGATTACCGTGTCCCCGGTGTGGTAGACGCTGTTATCTTGAACTTTTACTCTGAGTATGCCTTCGCCTTCCTTGATCAGTCCGCCGGTGTTCGACAAAGCGAGTTGACTAGCTTGAAAAACGTCGTTGCCGTTGGTGTCGATGATGATTGCGCTGGTGCTGTTGACGATGCGTGAGCTGTAGTCCTGGGTGACGCCGGTGCCATACTGCAGGGTGCCGCCACCGAAATCGATGTTGCCGCCATTACCGAGGGCGCCCGAGGTTGCCGCCACATCATTGACTCCAGCCACCACCGTGCCACCGTTGATGAAGGTGGTGCCGGTGTAGGTGTTGGCACCATTGAGGATGAGGGTGCCAACATCGGTTTTTGTGAGGTTCTCCACTCCGCTGTGTTCGATTATCTTTGCGTCCATTGTAAGGGTGGACCCGCTTTCAGTGCGCAAAGTAGAATTTACAAACATACGGAATTCCCCGCTACCGATGATGCTCGCATCCACGTTTGCTTTAGTGCGGATGGTGTTGTTTCCCTGCCCCCCGATATATAAACCGTTGGTGTCGATGGTGTAGTTATTAGCAAATGTTATGTGATTACCGCCGCCCCTGACATTGCTCCCTAATGTTACGGTGCCCGTGCCGCCGGAACCGAAAGTAATACTATCAAAGGTATCGTATGTGTCGTTGGCAGCCCCGTCCCAGTAGTTGGTATTTGTTTGATCCCATGTGCCGTTACCATCTTGGGCACCCGCGGTTACAGTATCAGCATCCCAGGTGAGAGAGACCGCCTGCGCGGTGGTGCTGAGAGTGAATGCTACTAGCAAGGCAGCGGCGAATGCGGACAGCGTGGTTTGGTTGCTGTCACGGGGTGTTTTTGTAGTGTTGGTTTTCATGGCAATTATATGGTTTGGAGTAAGTTGTGTGGAGTGGGGTTTACGATTTATGGGGGCATCCTTGGACGAGCCAAGGAGGATATAGAGGTTAATAG
>CBFHPA010000058.1:0-10993 GCA_965657565.1 Oceaniferula sp. | reverse complement strand
CACCATCACCACCCATGAGCAGGGTGGGCAGCAGTGTTTCCTCAGTTCCAGTAAGGCAGATAAAGTCGGTGCGCTGCGGCTTGATCTTGCCGAGTGTATTCATGAAGCGCGGCATGTCGCGACTGCTGTCCTTGATACCGATAATACGCGGGCAATCCATCGCCAGCCGCTCAACGATATCCACCCCGATCTCGTTGGAGAACTGCGGGATGTTGTAGAGCAGGACGTCGATCGGGGAGCGCTCTGCCAACTCGCGGAAGTAGTGTTCGATGCTTTCCTGTGAAACGTTATAGTAGTAGGGACCGGTCACCGAGACTGCGGTGCAGCCGAAATCCGCACAGTAGGCGCAAGCCTCAAGAACCAGGTCAATATTGGCCTCTGCTGCTCCGGCGAGTATCGGCACGCGCCCGGCGGCCTCATCTGCGATGATACTGACGATCTGCTTGCGCTCCTCAAAACTCAACCGGATGAACTCACCGGTGCTACCGTTCGGGTAGATGCCGTTGACCCCTTTATCAATCAGCCAGCTGACGTAGCGGCGCAGCTCGCCCTCGTTGATGCGGCGGTCGTCGTGGAAGGGAACGATGTTGGGGGTCAGAATACCTTGGATCTTCATGGGTCGGTTGATTTGAATGATTAATGTAACAGGACAATGGATAATGGAAAGCTATCAGGCCAGTGCATCGCGGGTGATTCTGGCAGGATGGATGGCAACTCTGCCGGTGCCGTCATCGATCTGGTGGCGGCAGCTGGTCCCCGCGGCGGCGACGAGGGTTTGCGCATCGAGCTGCTGCACGTGGGGAAAGAGCACCAGAGAGCCGACGTTCATCGAGACCTCGTAGTGCTCTTGTTCGTAGCCGAATGATCCTGCCATGCCGCAGCAGCCGGACGGGATTTCCTGCGCGCTGTAGTTCTCGGGCAGGGACAGCATGCGCAAGGTCGGCTCGGTTGACGCCAATGCCTTCTGGTGGCAGTGACCGTGGACATGGATAGTGCGGGGCTCACGGGTAAAGCAATCCGCATCAACGCGGCCGGCATCCGCCTCGCGGGCAATGAATTCATCGAGCATCAGGCAATGAGGTGCCAGCTTGCCGGCTGCCTCACGAAGTTCGGGTTCGACCAAGTTAGGATACTCATCGCGGAAGCCAAGAATGGCGGAGGGCTCGATACCGATGAGGGGCTCGTCTTCGCAAACCATGCTGGCGAGTGCACGGACGTTGTTATTGGCAAATCGCTTGGCACGGCGGACCAGCCCCTTGGAGAGTGAGGCACGCCCGCTCTCGACGTGATCGGGTAGGTTGACTTCATAACCTAACAATTCAAGCAATTCCACGGTAGCGATGCCGGCGTCGAGGTCGTTGTAGTTGGTGAACTCATCACAGAACAGGTGTACTCGCCCAAGGTGCTCACCACGCAGAGGCTTGAGCGGTTTGCGTTTTTCAAACCAGCGCTGCAGGGTGATCTTGTTGAGCCTGGGCATGCTGCGCTCCGGGTGGAAGCCTATCACTTTGTTAGCCACACGGCGTAGCAGGGGTGTTTGTAGAATCGCGTTATAGAGCCAGGGTGCGAGTGAGGCCAATCTGGCACTATCTGCAAAGTGGGCAATGATACGTGAGCGCAGCGGCACACCATTAGCATCATGATAGTGCTGCTGGAACTCGGCCTTGAGCTTGGTCATGTCGACACTCGACGGGCACTCGGATTTACAGGCCTTACAAGACAGGCAGAGGTCCATGACTTCCTTGATCTCGTCACTGTTGAAGGGGTTGCTGACATCGTGCGAATCGGTCAGAATCTGGCGCAGGATATTGGCACGGGCGCGGGTGGTGTGTTTTTCTTCACGGGTCGCCATGTAGCTCGGGCACATGGTGCCTCCGGCCAGCGGCCCCTTGCGGCAGTCGCCGGAGCCATTGCATTTCTCGGCAGCACGGACGATACCCATGGTGTCACTGAAATCAAAGACGGTTTCATACTCAGGGGTCCCCTGCTCCGGGCTGTAGCGCAACGAGGTGTCCATCGGTGGAGTGTCCACGATCTTACCGGGGTTGAAGATGTGCTCCGGGTCAAATAGGTCCTTGAGCTCACGCATCAGCCGGTAGCAGTGCTCGCCGACCATCAGCGGGATGAACTCACCACGCAGGCGGCCGTCACCGTGCTCACCACTGAGCGAACCACGGTATTTTTTCACCAACTGGGCAATATCCGTGGCCACTCCGCGGAACATGTTCAATCCTTCCGGTGTCTTGAGATCAAACATCGGCCGGGTATGCAGCTCACCTGAACCAGCGTGGGCGTAGTAGACGCATTCGATGGCGTATTTATCACGCAGTAATTGATCGAACTCGGCGATGTAGTCGGGCAGGTCATTGACATCGACGGCGGTGTCCTCAACATTTTCCCTCGGCTTGGTGTCTCCGACGACATTACTCATCAGCCCCTGCCCGGCTCGGCGTAGCTCCCAGACTTTGAACCCGTCCTCTCCCCACAATACCGGGTAGGCGTAGCCATGATCAGCAGCCTGCCAGGCGTCGGTGAGGGCATCTACCGCCTGCTGCACCTCAGCCAGACTGTCACGGCGGATTTCCACCACCAGGATGGCACCGGGATCACCGAGCACAAAGTCGCGGTTACGCTGTTGGGCGAGATTCGACTTGGTGCATTCGAGGATATGCCGGTCGATGAGTTCGCAAGCACTTGGGTCATAATGCAGTGCCAGTAAATTAGCGCGCAAGGATTCATTCACGCTCTCGAAGTGACCACACACAAGGGCAACGTGTTCGGGGGGCAGTGGTGAGCAGTCGAGCTCGATCTCGGTGGCAAAAAACAAGGTGCCTTCAGATCCGGCGATGAGCTTGCAGAGGTTGAAGGGTTTGTCAGACGAGGCATCAAAAACCTCGGCATCCATCAGCAGGTCGAGCGCGTAGCCGGTGTTGCGGCGGGGAATCGAGGCAAGCGGGAAGTTCTCGGTAATGGCAGCCCGGTTCTCTGCATTACCAAGCATGGCTTTGACACCGCGGTAAATCGCGATCTCCAGGCAATCCGGCCCGTCGCACTTGGCGTTAAATTCCTCAGCAGTCAGTGCCTCCACGGTAACCTCGCTGCCATCACTCAAAAACCCCTTCACCGAGATCAGGTGGTCACGGGTGCTGCCATACACGATGGAGTTGGAGCCACAGGAGTTGTTGCCCACCATGCCTCCCATCATGGCACGGTTCGCCGTCGAGGTCTCGGGACCAAAGAGCAGCCCGTGCGGCTCAAGAAAGTGATTGAGCTCATTGCGCACCACACCCGGCTGCACGCGCACTCTGCGGGACTTGGCATCGACACTGAGGATACGGTCAAAGTGGCGTGAGACATCAACCACCAGGCCATCACCAACACACTGGCCGGCGAGCGAGGTGCCCGCGGTGCGCGGAATCAGGCCGAGCTTGTTGCGCCGGGCAAAGCGAATGATCTCACCGAGGTCCTTGTCATCTTTGGGAAAGACAACGCCCGCTGGCATTTCCTGATACTCGGAGGCATCGGTCGCGTAGAGACGGCGCAGGGTGTCACCCGTGTCGAGCTGACCGGATATACGCGATGCAAGCTGACCGAATGGGATCATGGTGCCGCGACAGCATCCGATGCCTCAGCGGAATCTGCGGACTGGTCCGCAGATTGCCCCGTGGGAATATGCTGATCTTGGTATTTGCGCGTCGCAAGGATGGATGCGGTAAAGCGCTTCGCCCACTCAGCAGCATCACCCTCCTGGTAATCAAAAAATCCGATATTGTTTTTCGGCCCCTTGGCACCCTGGTCAATGAATGACTGCAGCGTGGGCTGGAGCTCGGTGGAGTTTGCCATCGTTGGCAACACGCCTTTGATAGACTCCGCATAAAAAGCACCGCCGCCCATCACATCCATGACTCGAAGCGGGCCGCACATGGGTGCCCACAGACCGACCGAATTGCGGAACGAAGCCTCAATCGCCTCGGCATCCGCCACCCCGGACTCCAGCAGATACACGGCCTCACGATACATCGCGTAAGCAATGCGGTTACACAAAAACCCGGGAATATCTTTATTAAGAACAGCCGGCTCCTTACCAAGCTTCTCCGCCTTCAATGTTGCAAGGGTCATGGTCTCGGCTGAGGTCTGCTCTCCGGGCGTCAATTCCAGGAAGCGGGTGACGTGACCGTGGCTGGACCAATGCATGCCAAACACTCGCTCGGGATGACTGCAGCCCTCCTGTAAATCCGTAATGGGAAATGCCGAAGTGTTACTGCCGATAAGAGCATCAGCGGTGATGAATTGCTCCATTTGCTGCAGCAAGCTCTTCTTGGCCGGCAGATCTTCCGGAATGGCCTCGATAACGAGACAGGCCCGGCCAAGGGCAGCGAGGTCCCCGGACAACTCCAAGCGTGCCTGCCACTCCGCCGGGTCAGCTGCATCGACCACTCCTGCATCCAGACAATGGGCTGCCGCATCCGGCAGAAAATCCTTCATCGCCACGCGGTTTTTTTCCTCCAGGTCAATGCCGACCACCGCAAATCCGCGTGACAGACAACACGCCGCAATCCCGCGTCCCAGCGGACCTAATCCGACCACTGCTATCGTCTGATCCTTGTTTGATTCTTTATCGTTCATCTTCGTATTCTATTGAAAGGTTTATTCGCCACCTACGCTAGGGAAAAACAGGCCGGAGAAAATCAGCATCAGTAGCACAATCACCACGGAGTAGGCCAACCACCAGAAAACCACACTCTTGTACCAGCGGTCACCGAGACTCCCGAAGATATTGAGCTTCTTCCAGTTCATGCAGAGCTGGTCGGTGACTTGTTCCGGTTTTGGCGGGCGGGTCAGGAAAGTAACCACCACGCAGGTCGCCATGCTGATCAGGTAGAGGATCGATGCCTGGTTCGGGAATGAGGCCAGCCAGAGCGGATAGTCAGCATCGCTCTTTAAGAAGATTTTCAGACCAAGACCCGCGGCCATGCCGACGACGATCGTGGCAAGTGCGGCCGGAGCCGTGACCCGGCGCCAGAGGATGCCCAACAGGAAGACCGCGGCGAAAGGAGGAGCACAGAGCACGTAGAGTGAAATGACATACTCAAAGAGCCCTCCGCCCATATCACCAATGAAGCGGCCGATGATGATCGCAATCACCAGAACAAGCACGGAAGCAACCACGCCCACTTTGACTAACTGGCTGTCGCTGCACTGGGGGCGGAATAGACGGCGATAAACATCAAAGGTGATGATGGTGGAAGTCGAGTTCAACACGCTGTTGACCGTCGACTGGATCGCACCAAACAGGGCTGCGAGGAACAAACCACGCAGGCCGATGGGAACCAGATCCTGGATGAGTTTCACATAACCCTTGTCCGCGGCCGGCTTGACCTCACCCCATGGCTCGAGAAGCAATAAATCCGGATGCTTGGCGAAAAGCACCAAGCCGGGAACGATCACGATAACCGGCAGAATCACCTTGAGCCAGCCGGCAAACACAATGCCCATGCGGGCATGATACATGTCCTTGGCACCGAGCACGCGCTGGATCATGAACTGGTTGAGCACGTTGTACCAAAGGCTGACCGACAGCAGCAACCCGATCATTCCCCAACCGGGTGTCATCGGGTGGGTCACTGGCTGAATGACCGACAAGCGGTTGTAGCTATCCGTTCCCGCGAGGTCCTTGGTATTGCTCTGCACGGCCTCCGCCCACTGCCCACTGGTCGCCGCATTACGCTCAAGCATGACAGAGAAACCTTCGATAAGGCCACCACCATCAGGGGCAAGTGACTGAACTCCGAGCACAGTAACAATGACGCCACCGACAAGCATCACCGCCACGGTGAAGAGATCGGTCCATGCCACCGAGGACAAACCACCATAGATAGCCCAAATGCCCGCGACAATGCCCAGCCCGATGATTGATGGCCAGAGTTCCCAACCGAACAGCTCATGCAGCGCGAGTGCACCACCATAGAGAACTGCGGCAAGAAAGGCGATCACGTTACTGATGATCGTCACTAGCGCAAACACGGTCCGCACTGCGGGGCTGAATCTTTTTTCCAAATACTCCGGGGTGGTGAACACCTTGGCACCGAGCAGGAAAGGAACAAAAAACCAGATCAGGATTGAGAAGGTGGCGACATTCGCCCACTCATAGAGCGAGACACAAATACCATAAACCATGGCTGCTCCCACCATGCCGATGAACTGATCACTTGAGATGTTCGAGGCGATGAACGAGCCTCCGACCACATACCAGGGCAGTTTTTTACCCGCCAGGAAATATTCCTCCGCGTTGGCTTGCTCCCCCCGCCCCGCTAAATAGCCAATGATTGAGAGAATCACAAAGAACAAGCCGATGGCGAGGTAGTCCCAATAGTGCAGGCCGAATTCGGCATTTGCCAGGAGTGGTTGAAGATCGATGCTCATGATGATATTTCCAGGTTGGAGTTAAGTGTATCCTTGGTGAGCTTTGTGACGGCTTCAAGGGAACCCTCAGCGTAGGGAGTTTGCCAGACGGCGTAAAGCGAAGGGCCATGGTAGTGTGGCGCACTCGGCAAATAGCCGTGATTGCCATTGGCGAGATTGAGCACGAGAGCATGCGGATTGTCGGCACGAAGCTCACGCTGCAGCTGTGAGTAAGCCTCGAAAGGCACCCCAACCAGGGCTCCATCACCAAGCTTCCAACTCCAGATTTTCTCTCGGCAGCTTGTCCCCTCTCCCACTGACTCCCTGACCCTGAGCTGGCGCACCAACCGCTCATAGGCAAAGCCCTCGGGCTCCGCCTCAGACATCTGCTCACGAATATCAGCGAGGCTGGGCAAATCATCCTTCAAGGGTAGATCAATGCCAGGAGCACTTGCGCTGACTGTTTCTGAAAGTTCGCCCTTTGCTGGTGACCACAAGGCCAGAGGCGCACCTGACTCGAGAGCTCCGTCGTAATCCATCGCACTCATACCCGGAGCCAGCATCTCCAGCAAACTCATCGCAGCGTGTCCAAGCACGCGGCCGTGACGGTCTGCCACGGCGGGATCACCGAGATATTGCTCGGCCGGAGCAAGCTCACCGGAAGCACCCTGTAAAAAAAGGCAAGGGACACCGGTGGCATCCTCAATCAGTTCACGCATCGCACCCGGGAAATCCGGGGAGATAAGATCGTTCTCCCACGCCAGTGTGGTTGGGTGGCAGGCGTAGTTGACCAAGGTCGCGCGGGTGCGGTTGTCCTCATCAAAAACACGGGCCACGACCAGCGCACTGTCCGCAGCTTCCTCCGGATTCCAACCGGTGACAAAACGCTCCGGGCCATCCGGGTCAGGAAAGTCGCGATGGATGGCCAGCTCGCAGGAACCGTGGTGAAAAAGGAGCGAAGATTCCCGCAGGTCGGCAACCGCCTCTTTTGCCCCTACGATACATGCCTGCTGAAGCGTGTTCAAGTAGCCGGTGGTTGCCTGCGGGTTTGCCTCAGCCGGTGGCTCGGAGTCCAGCAAGGGGGCCGCGTGCGTGTGGGTGAGATGAACAATGAGATTTTCCTCCGCTAGAGATAGGGCCTCGCACAAGGCCAGGCGCAAGCGGTCAACATCAGCACGCGCACGCCACCAGCCTAGATCAAGGCTGATCAGGATCAACGGGGAACCGTTGCCTTCTGCAACCGCCAGTGCGGTGCCGGTGAGCGGGCGATGCACTCCATTGGCAAACCAGCGATCCGTTGCCCCCCAGTTTTTCACACAGACTTCCAAACCGGGCGTGATGTTCCAGCGAGCAACGCCGAAGCGTGCCCGTAGTCCGCGATACCGGGTTTGGCGAGTCATGGTGAGATCGATTCGTGTCCGGAGGGCTTCATGTTATTGGCTTCCTTCCACAGGCTTTGCAAAGAAGATCAAAGAGGCGGGTAGCCTCGTCTTCCGTCTCTGGATCAAGCGTGAAGCCGACCGGGCCACGGATGACACGATTCGGAAAAACCCCCTGCCTTTGCAGCAGCATTTTCTCCACACTCAGATAGCCATCGAGCCCCTGTTGCAGGGAAATAAGCGGTGCGATGAGGCCTTGCAGTTCTGTCGCCCTCGCCAGGTCTCCAGCTTCCAGCGCATCCCACTCGGCACGGATAGCCCAGACGATTTCAGTACCCGGCATCGTGCCGAAAATCCCTCTGCGGTACGAGTCAAGCAGGGCAATGCCGCCGCTGCCTTCAAAGACCTTCAGGCCGGGGCCACCTGCATCGCGAAGCTTACTCAAATTTGGCCCGAGAGGCTGGGCTTCCGGCTTAAAGAGCACACGCTCCCCAAAACGAGTGTAAAGATCGGCCTGGGAATCAATCGGCAAAGCCTCGCCAACGTAACCACTAGCATCTTGCACAATCACCGGCAAATCGGTCGCCGCGATGATGGCCTCATAATAACGGATTTTTTCCGGCAGCAGTGCTTGAGATGCTGCTGGCGGAATCGCCATCAGTGCATCCACGCCGGCGTCCGCGGCAGCGCGTGCGTGGCGAACTGCTTGCACGGTGCTCTCATCCCCGATGCTCATCACAACGGGGCCTCGGCCGCCATTGTATTCGACCAGCCGACTTGCCAGCTCATCACGCTCGGCATCCGTCAAGCGGAGGATCTCGGTGACCATGGCAGCGACGATACCCTGGCCACCATTTTCATAGGCCCAGTCGATCTCGCGGGAAAGGGTGTCCCAGTCGATCGACTCGTCCTCGTGGAAGGGCAGCTGAATGACCGGTAGAACGCCGGCGAGTGATTTGATCTTATCCATTGTAAATCGTATTAAAATTATTGGCTTTCTATTACCAGTCACCCACCGCGCCGTCGGAGTAGAACACGCGCTGGAGTTGCTCCTGCTGGAATGGGTGCTTGGCGATCTCTTTTTCATCGAGCTCGACACCGAGCCCGGGAAGGGTGTTAGGCTTCACCGTGCGGGTCGCCGGGTCAATCTTGAAGCCTTCCTGGACGACGTCATCACGCCACGGAACATCGTTGTGCACGCTCTCACAAATAACGTAGGAAGGTGTGGCAAAGCCGAGCTCAATCGAGGCCGCCGTGCTCACCGGCCCCTGCGGGTTGTGCGGTGCCAGCGCGACCCGGTAGGCCTCCGCCATGGCCGCGATGCGGCGCGCCTCGGAAAGACCACCACAGTGGGTGATGTCTGGCTGCAGCACGGAACAGGCACGTTTTTCCAGCGCCTCACGGAATGCGTGTTGGGTGATCAACCGCTCCCCGGTGGCGATGGGTGTCTTCACCGCGTCCTGGATGCGGGCGATGTCATCGATGGTCTCCGGCCAGCAGGGCTCCTCGAAGAAGTAAAGATCGTAAGGCTCAAGAGCCTTGGCAAATTGCAGACCCATCCGGGGTGAGGGCCTGGCGTGGCAGTCGACCATGATGTCCACATCCGGCCCCACTGCCTCGCGCATCGCCTCGACACATTCCGCCGCGTAGCGGATCGGGCGGTTGCCCTCAAGCGGCATGGTCGGAGGCACGGCCATGGATTTGAATGCTGAAAAGCCGTCCTCGACCGCCTCCTGAGCCAGCTCGCCGAAGCGCTTGGCATCGGAGCAGTCCGTCTCGTAAAAATCTTCCATGCGGCCACCCCCGAGGTGACAATAAAGACGAATATGGTCACGGACCGGACCACCCCAAAGCTGGTGCACCGGCACTCCGTGGACTTTGCCAAGGATATCCCAAAGGGCCAGGTCAATGCCACTGATGGCGGTGCCGCGCACCACCCCGTTACCGTGCCAGAAATGCTGGCGGAACATCATCTGCCAAAGGTGCTCGATGCGCCGCGGGTCCTCGCCGACGAGCAACTCGGCGATATCCTCAACCGCACCGACCACCGCGCGGGTGTGCCATTCCAGGGTTGCTTCACCCCATCCGTAGAGACCGGGCTGGTCGGTGATGACTTTGACAAAGACCCAATTACGCATCCGCGCGTTGCAGACGTGAGTTTCAATTCGTTCGATTTTCATAAGTGATGTGCGATGCACTGCCTGTTGTAACCAAGGCCGCAGGTGAAGGGAATGATTTTAGCACGATCAGATCATGCACAAATCCGACTTTTCCCGGGCCCGGCAACACTCAGCTGGGACACCAATCAACCTACGTATCCACAAACCCGCGCACCTGACGAACCCGGCGGTAATCGGCCGGCGGGATGCCAAAGCGGCGTTTGAAAGCGCGGGAGAAATGGAACGGGCAATGGTAGCCACAGTGCCCGGCAATGTCTTCGACCGTCCGCTCCGGGTAGGCGAGCATGCGCGACGCCTGTTGCAGCCGGGCCTCGATCAGCCAGGTTTTCGGACTCATGCCGATGTGAGATTTGAACATGCGACTGAAATAATCCACATTGAGCCCGCAGCCGGCGGCCCAGTCTGCAATGCTGACGTCCTCGCCGAGGCGCGGTCTGATCCATTCCTGCGCAGTATGCACGTGGTGCACGGTCTTCGGGTTGCCCCCGGCCGCTCCCGGCTCAGGGGCCAAGGATTCCTGCAGGTAGGCAAGCCAGTGGAACATGGCGGCGGTGACATGCAAGTTACGCCAGCGGCTCTGGCTATCCAGCGCATCAACGACATCCTGGAAGTTTTGCTCATAGGATTTCCTGTCCTCCAAGCGGTAGTGGCGCTGGTAACGGTGCTGCAGCAGGACATTGGTGGCATCATCCCGGCTCAGCGAGAGGCAGGCCGAGAGTGATGTCTGTGGACGGTCCGGATCCTGGGTGGCTGAGAAAATCTCGCCGCCTCGCCACACCAACATCTCACCGGGTTGCAACGGCACCGACACCCCGTTGATCTCCGCCGTCACCACACCCTCCATGAGATAAAAAAAACAGATCAGGTCCGACCCCAGACGCGAAGGCTCAATTTTCCATTCCGGATTACCCCCCCAGCAGCCGAACCACTTCACCTGCAGCCCGAGAGAAGTCTCGAACTCCGCTTTCCAGTCATGATGGTAGGGCAGGTCGGTGGTCATGAGGTCAATTTACGTATAAATTCCTAGTGTCC
>CBFHPA010000057.1:0-11624 GCA_965657565.1 Oceaniferula sp. | reverse complement strand
GCATCCATCTCTCGTAAATACCCTTCTACATCGTTACAGCGCTGAGTGCTCGAAAGCACATTGATGTTCATCAATCGGAACGGTAACCTTGTTTTGCTGCCTCGTCTGCTGAATCAGGCAAAGGTATGATGTAGGGGTAAATAATCCAAAGATTGAGAGCTGCAGCTACTGCTGATATTCCGGCCCAGCGAACATTGCGACACAGTAAAAAAAGCACCACCGAGACGAGCAAATACAAAGCATATTGAACCCTGAAATTAGCCAAAATATCCAAAAACCAATGCCAACGCGCACCAAATGCCAGCAAACTAGCAACAGCGGCAAGACGAACTCCCACCTTAATGAGGTTCAACAGATGCCAGCAAAGCCTAGACTTGAAAGATGTATTATGCACTGAAGATTATTATCTTCTAATTTCAGTGCAGTAGCAATTTTGAAAGCTAGCTTTTACCATCATCATTTCGTAACAGCCTGACGTAATCAAAGCTTATCACCGGCAAAACCAAAGCCCACATACCCTGAAAAGGAGAACAAATTGACATCTCATCGCCCAAAGCTATTTCTGCCGACTGATTCATCTTGAATATTGAATCCTAAGCCTCCAATCTTCACCCATGCAGCAGTATCTCGATCTCCTCAGAGACGTTCTCGATAACGGTGAGTCGCGCACAGACCGCACAGGTACTGGCACGATTTCCGTATTTGGCCGCCAAGCTCGCTTTGACCTGCGCGAAGGCTTCCCCTGCCTCACCACAAAGAAACTCCACTTGCGCTCGATCATTCACGAACTGCTATGGTTCCTTAAAGGAGAGACCAACATCGCCTATCTAAAAGAGAATGGCGTTCGCATCTGGGACGAATGGGCGGACGAAAACGGAGAACTAGGTCCAGTCTACGGTCAACAATGGCGTGCTTGGGAGGGTGACGATGGAGAAATCATCGATCAGATCGAGCGACTCATTAACGGGCTCAAAAATAACCCACATTCACGTCGTCATCTCGTATCCGCCTGGAATGTCGGCAAGGTTGATAAAATGGCACTCCCCCCATGCCACATGCTCTTCCAGTTCTACGTGCATGACATCGACTCAGACAAACCTGGTCTCTCATGCCAGCTTTACCAACGCAGCGCCGACCTCTTCCTCGGTGTCCCCTTCAACATCGCATCTTATGCATTACTCACCATGATGGTGGCCCAGGTCTGTGGCTATGAGGCTCGCGACTTCGTTCATACATTTGGTGACCTTCACCTCTACAGCAACCACATTGACCAAGCAGAGCTCCAGCTGACAAGATCACCCAAGTCACTCCCAACGATGTGGGTAAACCCAGAAATCAATGACATACACGCGTTCACCTTTGACGACTTCGAACTACGCGACTACAACCCTGATCCACACATCAAGGCGGCTGTCTCTGTCTAGAATTCATACCAGCTATCATCACGCATTCATCATCAATCACGACCACCATTAACCATACAACACTATGAGCCAAAACACCATCAACATCGACGACGCCAGTATTCGCAAAGCCAAATGGATCGGCAAGTTAGTCATTCCATTCTTTATAATCGTCTTCCTCTTTGCAGCGCTGACTCCATTTACCACCATTCCCGCAGGTCACGTAGGAGTCGCTACCTTATTTGGTAAAGTTGACACGACAGAGCTTCCTGAAGGTTTTCATATCATCAACCCTCTCAAGAAAATTCAAAAAATCGACTGTCGTAATAAAGAACTCACACTCATTGATGTCGGCGTACCTTCACAAGACCAGCTAACAACAGAGGTCGACGTCACCCTCAAATGGAGAGTTGATCGCAACCAAGCAGCCGAGGCTGTCCAAGATACCGGTGATGTTGCAGCTCTGGAAACAGTTCACCTTACTCCCAAACTTCGCTCTCTGATTCGTGAAGCCGGTAAAGGTATCGAAAACGCCGAAGACTTCTACAAAGACGATATTCAAGTATTCATGCAGACCCGTATTCTTGAAGGTCTTGTAGGCCTCTCTGACAAGGGAATCTTGGTTGAAGAAGTCCTACTACGTCGCTTTGACCTGCCAAGAATGATCGTTCAAGGTGTCGAAGAGAAGAAACAGCAAAAGCAGTTAGCCGAGCGCCAGATTGAAGAGCTTAAAAGGTTCACCACCGAGCAAGAAGGCAAACAAGTAGCTGCCAAAGCAGAGAAACTTGCAGCGATTGAACAAGCAGCGCAGCGGCGCGAACTTGCAGATGCCAAAGCATACGAAATAACAGCCCAAGCCAAAGCTCAAGCCGAGGCCATCAATATTGAGGGTGAAGCACTGCGTAAAAACCCGGAAATACTCCAACTCAGAGCGATTGAAAAATGGGATGGTAGCGTACCTCGCGCTACACTTGGAGCAAACTCTATCCCGCTCATCAATCTGAACGACTTCAACAAAAAGGCACAATAGGTCGAGCGGCTCCTCTCTGCGTTCGCTTCTATCAACCCAACAACCAAAGCTCCACCCTTGGCTGACCATATAAAGCTCACTGCCATCGTCGCGATGACCGCAGATCGCGTCATCGGCAAAGACGGGGGTTTGCCCTGGCACCTTCCAGAAGATCTCAAACTCTTCAAGCGTCACACCACCGGCCACCCCATTGTCATGGGGCGTAAGACCTGGGACTCCATCGGAAGACCATTACCCAACCGACAAAGCATTGTCCTGACCCGCGATACCAGCTGGTCAGCGGAGGGCGTCACCGTCATTCACCGACCTGAGGACCTGCAGGCTATTGATCTCATCGATCCGCAAGTTTATATCATCGGCGGCGCACAGGTCTACGAAGTCTTTCTGCCTATCACTGACGAGCTTTTGGTTTCCCACATTTACCAAGACTATAGTGGTGACACCCATCTGCCGCCCTTCGAGGAGCAATTCCCCCACGTCACTACCGAGGAAACCTACGAGACCTTCGAGCTACGTAGATACAAAAAGTAGCGACAAATAGGAACTGCGCTGTCCTCTAATCTATCCTCTAAGCTGTCCTACCCTCCATCAGCTTAGCGACGTGCTTGGCGATGACATCAGCCTCAAGGTTCACCTTCTGACCTACCTCAGCGTCACTGAGCCGCGTCTCTTGCATGGTGTGCGGGATGATCCAGAAAACAGCGCTATCATCCTTGAGCTCGGCGATCGTGAGTGAAATCCCGTCAATCGCAAGAGAGCCTTTATCGATACATAAGCTTTGGATCTCCTCAGGCAGTGCGATCTCCAGCCGATGATCCTGCCCATGTTCTGAGAGATCAAGGATCTTACCTGTAGCATCCACATGCCCCTGCACGAAGTGCCCACCAAAACGACCTCCCGCAAGCATTGCCCGCTCTAGGTTGACCTGCCGTCCCTCACTCAGCTCGCCGAGTGAGGTCACATCAAGCGTCTGCTTGAGCACATCAAAACAAGCCGTCTTATCGTCATGGCTTGTCACCGTGAGGCAACAGCCATTAACTGCAACAGACTCGCCATCATTGAGCTCATCTGCAAAGGGTAGCTCAACGCTCAGCCTCGCCTGATCACCGCAGAACTCGATCGAACGAATTCTGCCTGTAGCTTCGACTAAACCGGTAAACATCTTGAGGAAAATAAATGAAAGCTAAAATCAATGCCCAGCCTCGGCCTCTATCTCGACTTGAGACACTGGGGCCTCCTCCTTATCGAAAATAGCGTTCTTATTAGGATCTGGGAAAAGCAGCATAATCAATGAAACAATGATGGTAGGCACGAGCGCTCCTAGCATCAGTTTACCGGGTGAGACACCATCACCAAAGAAGCGGCTCAACAGAGCCTGACCAGCAGGGTTAGGCGCGTTTGCAATCACAGTAAGACCACCCCCGCAGACAGCCCCCGCAAGCACCGCATACTTCAGGCTCGCCCCAAGACCATCCACTTGACTTGCTAGGAATGTAATCGCGGCATTATCATTAAAGGACGTCAACACCACGGAGCCAACAAAGAGCGGGAATTCAGTGAGGCTCGTGATAATAGGAGCCAACCACCAGCCCTGTAGCCCACCGTGGATTACTAGGCCAGCGAGAAAGAAACCGACAAGAATCGGCCCTCTTAACTGGATATCAAACTGATGATGCTCAGTCGCCTGACGGAATGCCAAGAAGAACAGGAAGCCACCAATGAATAGCGCCGGGGTGTGAGCAAAGAAAACCGTCCAACCCATGAACATCAAATGGGTGATCGTTACCCATAGCGGAATGGGGCGGTCATGATCGTGGCTTAGATCTCCTTGGCCATCACCATCATGATCCTCAAGTTCCCCAGAGAGAGCACGCAGCTGATTACGGAAAAAGACGAAGTATAAGCTCGTAGAGATTAGGATACCGATAACAGCCTTACCGCCGAAATGAACCAGCATCTCCATGGTAGTGAGATCCCATTTATCTGGACCAGCAACCATGAGCACAGGAGGAGCTGCGAAATTTGTCATCACACCGCCGACTGAGATATTCACAAACAACAAACCAAGGGTGCCGTAGGCCAGCTTAGGGCTGGGCTTCAACTTGTAGAACTTCTTAGCCAGCAGCATTGCAGCAATCGTCATCGCTCCTGGCTCTGTAATGAAAGAGCCTAGGATGGGCGCTACAATAAGGATGGATAACCACCAAGCAGCCGGTGTCTCTTTACCGAAACGAGCAAAGAAACTCAGTGCATTCTCAGCGAAACGCAAAACAGGCCTTGTCGAAGCAAGAGCCATGATAATCACCACAAACATTGGCTCAGTGAAGTTAACCCCAGAGATATAGCTCTTCACCGTTCCTACGTCGTAAAACCCAATAATCGCCCCCATCAAGGCAATCACCCAGATGCCAAAAATCGCCTCAATCTCACCCAGAAAGTGCAACATGGTCGCCTTAAAACTAACCATATCCTTGGCAGTGGCCGGCTCCCCCTCCGCATTCTTCTGCCGTCGAATGTCGGCATCGTGATCATGTTGTACTTTGTGCGCATACTTGGTGATGGGCACTGCAAAGAAAGTGTGAACGATGGCGCACACAAAAATGATACTAGCCACTAACAAGAACGGTTGTTGTTCAGCGCGATAGCTCAATCTCTCCCACATACCCACCATTTCCTTGGCCGATTCTTCACTGGCAAATGTCGCCATACGCTCTTGGAATTCAGGGATGCTATGTTCGCCGCCTGCGCCGGCCGTCGCTACCGGAGCAGTCAACGAAATGATTATGAAAATGAGTTTAAGAATGGTTTTATTCATCGCTGCTGATGTCATAGACATAGGGGTAATTCATGACAACAGCTATTTATCCAAAAATAGTGGCCAGATCATGATTCGCAGAGTTCAAAAGTTACTTCATTGATCTTAGCGCCAATCAGCGTAGTGTAGCTGGTGTGAAGGTTATCCCGCATAAGGTAAGGCGGCAAATTACTGAGTGGCGCCAAGCCATAGCCCGCGAGCTATCGGGAGATACCGTTGGCGGCTTGAGTGAGAACAACCAGGTCGAAATCTACTACGATGGCGACCGTGTCTATGAATCCATGCTGAGGGCGATCGCCTCTGCCAAAAGACACATCCATTTAGAGGTTTACATGTTTCTCTCCGATACCATTGGCAAAACTTTTGCCGATGCACTGTCCGCAAAAGCTGCTGAGGGCATTGCCGTCAGAGTCATCTATGACTCAATTGGGTCCTCTGCTACCGACCCAATGCAATGGGCGAACATGCGCGACGCCGGAGTCGTCGTGAGCGAATACCACCCCGTGGCTCCGTGGAGAAAGCGTGCCGGCATCTTCGGCCGGAACCACCGTAAAAACCTCATCATCGATAGCCAAATTGGATTCACTGGAGGCATGAATATCGGCAACCCATGGTCACGGGCACAGATCAATGAGAACGCGTGGAGGGATACGCAAATCAAAGTATCAGGTCCAGCCGCAGCCGATCTCAACACCCTCTTCACCGAAAGCTGGAAATACTGCACTGATGAAATCATCCAGCTACCTATCGTTGAATATACGAATTCATCGAAGCAAGGCTGTCGCTGTATGGTAGTTGGCAGCCGTGGGCTCGGCAGCAGAAAACAAATCCGCAAGCTCTTCTCCGTGCACCTGAATAGGGCACGCCATAGCGTGAAAATGACCATGCCCTACTTTGTGCCACCAAGACGCCTGAGAAAAGCCATGCGCCGCGCCAGCCAACGTGGCGTTGATGTATCCGTCTTATTACCACGAGACTCAGACGTTGCCGCCGTCGATTGGTTGCGCGAAGGCCTCTACCCTAGTCTACTCGGCTGGGGTGTGCGTGTCATCGAATACCTCGGCCCTGTCCTTCACGCTAAAACCATGGTGATTGATGACAACGTCGCCATCATTGGCTCGAACAACTTCGATATTCTCTCCGTTGTGATGAACCGAGAGACCGCCATCGTTGTCTTTGACGATGATGTTTCCGATGAGCTCAATCGGCAGTGGAGCAACGACCTAATGCTCTCCGAGCGCGTTGCTAATGACTGGCAGGGCATTCGGCCATGGTGGCGGCTATGGCTAGCTAAGCTGGGCTGTTTTTTACTTAGGAGACTCTAAGGCGGCATCAAAATGCACCTTTTTTACCAAAAAGAGCAGTTTGGTATTTCGACTTACCCACTCACCAGCTAGAAAAAACCTGTGCCCGCAGCCCGAGTCTTGATAGACGGACCATCCGAACTGGTCTTTGACTACGCCATTCCCGAAGGAATGGATGCTAAGGCGGGATGCCGAGTCAAAATCCCACTTCGCAACCGCGCATCAACCGGCACCATCATCGACATTACCAGCGAAATGCCGGCCAACTTCAGCCTCCGGCCAATCGACACCCTGATCGATCCAGAGCCGCTGATCACGCCCAATCTACTCAAGCTCGGAAAATGGATCGCCAACTACTACGGCTCCCCCATGGAGCTCGTCATGCGGGCACTTCTTCCCGAGGCAGTTCGACAGGAATCCCACTCAGAAAAGACACGTAAAACCGTCCTCCTCAGTCAAAAGCCAGACGAAGAAGCGATGGCTAAGCTGGCTAAAAGAGCCTCACGACAACACCTCATCATTACCCTACTCGACGCCGCAGGTGGACAAATGTCCCTCAAAGACCTCGGCGGCGGCTCGATCACTGCCTCAGTCAAAGCATTAGAAAAACAAGGTTTTGTGGCACTCATGCACGAAGCCGTGCGTCGTGACCCCGATGAGGGTGAAGAATTTCTCGAAGACAAACCACTCGAGCTCAATCCAGGCCAAGCAGTAGCACTCGAAAACGTTCTCGAACAAATCAAGACCCCTGAAAAACCCATGCTCATGCACGGGGTCACGGGCTCAGGGAAAACCGAAGTTTACCTGCAAGCTGCCCAGCATTGCATTGACACCGGCAAAAGCGTGCTCGTTCTTCTGCCAGAGATATCGCTCACCCCCCAAACGGTTCAACGTTTCAAGTCCCGCTTTGCCTCCATCCAAGATCAGGTAGCCGTGCTACACTCCCACCTATCACAAGGCGAGCGTTTCGACGAGTGGCATCGGATTCGTCAAGGCAAAGCGAGCATCGTCATTGGCGCCCGCAGTGCAATCTTCGCCCCTCTCACCGACCTTGGACTGATCATTGTCGATGAGGAACACGAAAACTCCTACAAGCAAGATAGCGCTCCTCGCTACAATGGACGCGACCTAGCCGTGCTGCGCGCACATCTCGAGCAAGCCGCCGTATTGCTTGGCTCGGCCACCCCATCGCTAGAATCTTTTCACAACACCGAAACCGGCAAATACCAACTCCTCACATTGGCCGAGCGTGCCGATGGACAATCACTACCAATCATTCGCATTGTCGATATGCGTATAGAGGGCAAGAAAAACAAGGGAGGGCCAGCCATTCTCTCTGACCCGCTGCGTGGCCGCATGGAGGCTAAGCTAAACGAAGGAGAGCAAGTCATCCTGTTTCTCAATCGCCGTGGATTCGCCCGCTCCGTGCAATGCCCGGGATGCGGCCATGTCTGCGAGTGCCGCCACTGTGCTATCCCGCTCACCTATCACCGCGCTGATGAACGCCTCATCTGCCACATGTGTGGTCACCAAGCCCTGCCTCCTAAGAAATGCCCCGAGTGTGGAGACCCCGCCATCCGCAGCCAAGGCTACGGCACCGAGCAGGTAGAGAGTGTCATCAAAAAAGTATTCCCACAGGCAAGAGTCGCACGTATCGACACCGACACCATGCGCCGTAAAAACGCCCTGCGTGATACCCTGCAAAAATTTCGCCAACGCAAACTCGACATCATCATCGGCACCCAGATGATCGCTAAAGGGCTTCACTTCCCCAATGTCACGCTCGTTGGCGTACTCAACGCAGACCTCGGCCTGCACGTTCCCGATTTCCGCGCCGGCGAGCGCACCTTTCAATTGCTGACCCAGGTTGCCGGGCGAGCTGGCCGCGGTGAGCTCGAGGGTGAAGTCATCGTTCAGACCTACACACCACACTCCCCCTCGATCCAATTCGCTCGCCACCACGACTTCCTCGGATACGCTGATCAGGAACTCGACTTTAGAAAACAATTTGGCTACCCACCCTTCAGCCACTGCGCTGTCATACAAACTCGCTCCAATCACGAACGTCGTGCTGAGTTCACCCTGCAAAATCTTCACAAGCGCCTAAAAAACAGCCTCCCCACCGGCATGGTTCTGCACGACCCCTTGCCAGCCCCCATCACCAAAGCACACGGCCAATACCGATTTCAGCTCATGATGCTAGCCCCTTCAGCCCGGCAGCTCTCCAGCCACATCAATTCCATCCTCGCTCAGACCCCGCCACCAGAAGACGTCACCATCATCTTCGACATGGACGCCATGGGATTTTAGAGAGGTTTCTAAACAACCTCATTTTGGTATTTAGTAATTCATCTTTAGCGTTTAAAAAAACACATGGCCTTTCTGGAGCTCAATAACATCAAGACCCACTTCCCGGTGTCCAACGGTGTATTGTTGCGCAAAGTCACAGACACCATCAAAGCCGTCGACGGTATCGACATGAGCATCGAAGAAGGAGAAATCCTCGGCCTTGTTGGCGAATCTGGGTGCGGCAAGTCCACCCTGTCACGCACCATCATGCAGCTCATCCCTGCTACTTCGGGATCAGTCAGGCTCAAAGGCGAAAACCTGTCCACCCTATCAGGGCGCGAAGTCAGGAAGCGCCGGCTCGACTTCCAGATGATCTTCCAAGACCCCTACGCTTCGCTAAACCCCAGGATGACCATCAACTCAGCCCTTGCTGAAGCAATCACCCAGCGCCACACGGGCCTCAAAGGAACGGAGCTAGATCGCAAAATAGCCGAGCTCATGGAGCGCGTCGGCCTAGATCCACGCTTCAAACAAAAATACCCCCATGAGTTCTCAGGCGGCCAACGCCAGCGTATCGCCATCGCACGAGCCCTGGCTCCAGAACCCAAGCTCATCATCGCAGACGAGCCCGTCAGCGCGCTCGACGTCTCCATCCAGTCACAAATTCTCAACCTCCTACTCAAGCTGCGCAAAGATCTCAATCTCACCATGATTTTCATCTCTCACGATCTTTCCGTGGTGCGCTACATTTCTGACAACATCGCCGTCATGCATCAGGGCAAAATCGTCGAATACGGCGACGCCGAGGACGTCTTCAACAAAGCTCAACACCCTTACACGCAAAAACTCATCGAGGCCATTCCCCCCATCAAAAACATCGCCTGAACTCACTTTTTGAACTACAATCACCCAGACGATAACCACCCCGACGCCGGAGCTTCTCAGCCATCACCACCCACCTATTTATAGCATCATGAAATCAAAACCACTCATTATTGCCATCATCGTTCTGGTTGCCGCCCTGTTGATCGGTTTTTACAGCATCAAAAACACCGAATCAGAAAGCAACTCTGCTGAAGACCCTACCACTCAGCAAGAAGTAGCCCGTTCTGCTACCATAGAGGCCAGAGACAATCGCTCACCGAGTCAAAGTGGAGACCCCAGAGAAGCTGATGAGCAAGCTGAGGAAGAAGCAATGCCCAAGAAATATGGCGCACTGTTCCGCAAATACCTCGGTGATGACTCCATCTCCATTGCAGATGCCGCCGACGGTCTCTTAGAAATGGCCGCCGACCCAACAGCCCCCATGAATGTCCGCACCGACGCACTCGAACACGCCCTCAACCTCACTAGCGATGCTAATTTCGAAAACGTGAACGCCATTCTCACCTCCCAAGAGAGCGCCATTCCCGAACTTCTCGTCCAAACCGTGCTCAACGATAGTTACAACAGAAGGCACATCACCCAAGTCGACACCTCATTCCGAATTCTCACAGGCGAATACTCCGAAGAGCTCATTGAAGAGGCCATCGAACTGCTAGAATTCCACACCGACGAAAACCACGGCAACGACATTGACGCATGGGCACAAGCCGTGGAAAGGTATCGCGTCGAGAATCCGACACCTGTGGAAGACAATGCAGAGGGCAACACTTTTGGCGACGAGGCTTTGGGGCAGTAATAAACCATGGCATCCTAAGATCATCTTCTTCCCTCTTTTGCGGACTCCACTCCTAGCACCTGCATGACTCCGCACAAATCTACGACCGACCAGAAACCCACGTTTGCTGAAAGGCTTGCTTACCTTGCCTTAATCACGATAGAGAGGGCCCTCGGCCTCCTGCCATGTTCTCTCGTATGGAAGCTAGGCGCCATACTAGGAGCTGCAGCTTACCCTTTATCAGGAAAAAGACGTGCCATTGTTAATCATAACCTGAGTATGGTTCACCCCAAAGCCTCGGCTGAGGAATTAGCTCAAATGAGCAAATCAGTTTTCAGAAACTCCTATGCCAATCTTCTAAGCTCGCTCAACACAAGTGGCCGACCACACAGAAACATCGAGCACATCCTCACTCTCGCAGACCTACACAACATCGAGAACGTGCCCAAAGAGCAGGGAGCTATCCTACTGCTCTTTCACATGGGCAATTGGGAGATCCTCACAAAAATGCATGAGTTGATTCCCAACGAGAACCCCGTTGGAGGCATGTATCGCCCGCTTAAAAACCCACTGATTGACGACCACGTCAAAAAACAGAGAGAATCAGGTGGTTCTCAACTATTTTCCCGTAAACGGGGCCTCATCATGGCTCAAAAATTCCTCAAAAAAGGAGGTTTTCTTGGCATCTTATGTGACCAGTGGGCAGGTGGCGCCGGCACCCTCACCGATCTCTTTGGCAAAGAGTCATCAATTACACCTCTCCCCGCCATCTTAGCTCTCAAGCACCAGTGCCCAGTAATACCTGTATCTCTCTCAACCACTTCACCTGGCCAATGGGAAATGCGCTTCCATGAGGCCGTTCATCTCTCCCCTGAACTCGATAAAATCAGCGCTACAGAGGAACTTGTCAAAACCATGGAAAAGATGATGAGAACATACAGCAAAGACATTTTCTGGATGCATGACCGATGGAAAATCAAACGAAGGGAACGAACATAATTCATAAAGCCTAGCCTCTTACCGTTTATGAAAGTTATTCAAATTTTACCAGAACTCGAGTCCGGCGGAGTCGAGCGTGGCACTCTAGAAGTCGGCAAATACCTTACTGAGCAAGGGCACCAAT
>CBFHPA010000056.1:0-11732 GCA_965657565.1 Oceaniferula sp. | reverse complement strand
AAAGGGGTCAGTCCGTGGATTAATATGTGGCGCAATACCGATGTTTAAGAATTTGAAGAAAGTGGGTGAGCAAGTCGCATGACCCATGCAACTAACAACAACGTAATGAAAATAAGTTATCCTCCTAGAAGTGCCATTTGCGTTAGCAGATGGCATTTTACTTTGTGCGCAATCAGTGTTCCTCTGAAGAGCTAAGTTTGTATTTTCTTCCCTGTTTTTGTGTTGTTGGTGAGTATCATTAAGATGCTTAGAACCTAGTATTCAGACTATCTCTTATTCTCCCAAGAGCACCATTACAAAACAAGCCTCAGATGGTAGGGGGGTGATAGAAATGGGCGGATGTAGGGCTATAGCGCAAGAATGCTCTTCAGGGTGCTTGTGGATGCGCGGCGCTCGAACTCAGCCATGAAGGTCTCAAGGTTGGGAATGGTGGCTTGTTCGTCGGGCCAGTCTTCGCCGATGGGGATGGCTGGCTCAAAGCTTGCCGCTTCGTCTAGGTAGCCTTGGTAGGCGTCGCTGAAGCCTTGCCTGACGGCGGTGAGGATGGCGATGGCCTCGGTGGTGGAGACTCGTTGCTTGGGGTAGGTCCAAGTGGTGGCGCCCATGACGTCATTGAGGGCCCAGTCTGTCTTGGGGGAGTCGGGGTGTTCATTGTGGCAGGTGGCACAGGCTTGTACGGATGCGAGGTCGGCGAACATGCCTGTATGTCGACCGGTGTCGCTGTCGAGGAAGAACTGGGGCTCTAGTTGGTTTGCTTTCATGGTCTCGAAGGCCAACTCTTGAGTGCCTGAAAAGCGGTTGGATGAACGAATGGGGTGATCTGACCCAAGGAAGAGGCCGAGCGGGATGGGGCTGCGCTCAATGCTGGCGGCGGTCTCTCGGAGGAATAACGCGGGCAGGGGGCCAGCTTGGATCTCCTGATCTTTCCAATGTTCTGAAAATTTCAAACCGGCTGCTTTGCCGGCACCTACGATGGACTCGGTATAGAGTGCGCGGGCGATGTCATTCTCGGCAGCAACGACCTTCATGAGGTCTTCGATGGCGATGGTGGCAGTGCTCTCGGTATCCGCTGAGTCTGGGAGAGGTGCGGGTGCGCTAATGTAGGCCCAGACGATGAGCAGGACGAGGGCTAGGGTGATGATGAGTTTCCAGCTGATTTTCATGGTGTTGGTTGTCGAGTCTTTTGGTAAGGTTGACGCTTGTCGCCGTAGGGACTGTCTGCCTGGCCGTCGAGGTAAGCTTGGATCCGCTCTAGGCGCAGTGCATCAGTGAGCTTCTGTGGTGGCTGGTGCAGATGATTGCGATGGTAGTCGTGGCATTGTAGGCAGGTGTCATAGCGTTGTTGCTGAATTAATTCGGCGTGGCTGGGCATGACGGGGTCGTCGATGATCTCGAGGGTGTCGTGGCAGTGGTAGCAGAAGTTACCCCTGACTTCGACTCGTTTGCCAGAGTGCTCGGAGTGGCAGCTTCTGCACTCGTGCGGGCCGATGGCGGCTCGTGCCTCAGCAAAGCGTGGCTCCATGAAGCGATGGGTGGAGTGGACTTCATTAGCTGACTCATGGCAGGCGAGGCAGTCGTCATTATTGATGGTGGCTGTGACGAGGTCGGCGCCTGTTTTTCTCTGTCCTAGCCAGTGTTTGATGTTGGCTTGAATCTGCTGGCGGGTGGTTCCTGCTGCAGGCTCATGGCACTCGGCACAGGCCATCGGGGAGTGGCATGACTCGCTGCCGCCCGGGCTGAGTAGGTGCTCGTTCTGTGGCACAAGAAAGTAGATCAGAAACCACAGGCTCAGGACGACTGAGGCGATGATGAGGCCTGAGCGCTTACGGAGTAGGTGCTTGCGACTCATATCAGGGGCCTCCATGGGTAAGTATGACCCATACGTGGTAGAGGGATAATACGGTGATTAAAAAAGCGAGTAGGATGTGGGGGAATAGCCACACTCGTAGGTAGGTTTGCTGACGCTGTTGTCCGCTGATGAGTGAGCTGTCTGCGACACCGATGATGGTGTGTAGCAGGACGGCGACTGTGAGTAGGTTGAGCATGCCAGCACCATAGGATGTGTTGTGGAAGAGTAGGAGTAGGGGCATGCAGGCGCCTATTCTCCGGTGGGTATGACACAGGCTGTCGGCTTTTGCCAGGCCTCCGCTCCATCGGTAGATGGGCATCCACCATTGGTAGCCAAGGAAGCAGAGGAAAGCACCGCCACTCCACCAGCGCCCGGCACTACTGGCCTGCCATTGATGGAATGCCTCACTGCCGAGGGGAATGGATAGTCCGATGAGGGTGATGACACAGGCCACAATGCCTACTCCGAGGCTGAGGAAGTCTGGTGCTAGCTGGCCTTTTGCGTCAGCTTGATCATGAGCCAAGGTGGTGTTCGTCGTGTCCGAGGTGTCCGAGGTGTTGGATTCGTGTGTGAGCTCGTCGACAAGGTCTTGCACGCACTCGAGGCAGGTGCCGCATGCAGTGGCTGCCCCCGTTTGCTGACGTAATGCATCGACGCTGTCATGGCCGTTCTCAAATTCGCTTTTGAGCTGGCTGTGGGTGAGGCGCATGCAGATGCAGAGATAGTCTGAGTTCATGGCACGGCCGAAAAGGAGGCCGCTGCGCTCAAAGCTTGCTCGCTGTATATGCTGTAGTGATTGTTGATGACATATAGCGGTGATGATTTGTAATGTTTCGCAGCAGGGGCCGGTAAGGTGTGCGCTGATGATTCGTCTGTTGATGACTTGTAGGCGACGTTCGATGCTGTGTTCTTGATCAATAAAAACCAGCGACTTGGATGTGGCTTTGTCGCAGTTTTGCTGTGTCTCAACGGTGATTGTGTTGCTGCCGTATTGGACCATGATGGGCAGTTGTTCGCTACCTCGAAAGAAGGTGGCAATGAGAGGGTGTTCATCGGTGAGCTGCTTGCCGTGGCGGCGCCCATGCATGTCTCTAAGGAAGGTGGTGAATTGGTCCGTTTGACTCGTTGTGGCTGTTAGCTTGAAGAGGCTACTAGGCGCAATGGCCACTGTTTGTAGCTCGCCCTTTGCTCGCATGGTGATCCGTGAGCTGTTGGCATGCGACGCAGCTTGGTTGGCACGTAGTTCGGTATAGGCATCGCCAGAGCTGAGTGTGCCGAGTAGCTCGGTGTTGCCGCTAGTCTCTCGTTCTATTTCGGCGTGTCCTGAGAGGATAAAATGGATCTGCTCATCAGGATTGTCTTTAGGTGATGTAGATTGACCATCTGCATAGCTTGTCAATGTGCCTATGTCCCGGAGGAGGGCACTATCGATGGGGTATTGATCAAGCGTTTGCATACGAGGTGATGTGTCCAACGAGGAATGTGAATATGGATCTCTGGATGCGGTGTCTCTCGGCGGCGCAGCACGAGTGAATCAAGGGCCTCTTGGTTTGCCTTCGCAGCCGGGCAATGAGGTCTGATTATAGGTAGGGGTGAGGTGAGCTATAGTGTGTCATGTGGGGGGTGTTAAGGGTTTAACGGCAGGACCTTAGGCGATCAATCAAAATAATGGTGGCTGGGATGAAGTTGAGCTAGTCATTAATGGTTGCTGAAGTAGCTGCACGGCAGTAGACTAACGTTGTATGATAATTGGGTATTCTAGATTGTGTGTTGCTGTGTGTTTGCTAGCTGGTGTGATGATCGTTAATGCTGCTGAGCCAGCGGGGACGCGTGAGCTGGATGCAAAGGAGGCCGTAAAGAAGGAGGTGCGTTACTCGATGATCGGGCCTCGGAATACGCTGATCTTCTATACGTTCAACGATCAACAGGCGATTCTACAGCTTGCGATCGGCAATGAGGATGAGAGTTTCCCAGTGAGTGGCAGGGTGCTGCTTTTCAGTAAAGAGACGAGCGAGGAGGGCTTGAAAAAATGGATTAATAATCAGCACTCAGACGGGCTGTTTCCAGAAGTGCCTACGCCGATCTTGGTAGAGATGTTGGCTGCTGGGGCATGCGAGGTCACGAGCCACAAGAAGCTGGGGGTGACGAAGGGTAGTGGTCTGCGTAAAGCCGATTACCACAACTATGAGGTGATGTTCTCAATGAAGGCTCAGAATGTAGCTGGGCAGTTTGTGCTCGCTGGCTTCACTGATAGTAGCAAGGTGTTAGTGGAGGTGAGGTGATCCTGAATACTCCTCGCATACGGTAATTCAGGTGACTGCCTAGTGGGGTGCTGAGCAAGGGGTGAGACTTCTGCCTTGCATTGTGATAGTCTGCTGAGCTAAGCTCTGACGATTGCTAATGGGGTAATTACGTTTTTTATCTATAGCTGATGTTCTCATGCTTCTAAAGCACCTGATATGAGTTCTATAAATAACAACTAAAAGGAATCCAAAAAATGAACGATCAAGCAATGAGTAATGAAAAGCCCATGTCTGTCGGGGATTGGTTTGTTACCATCTTAATTTTAGGGATCCCTCTTGTGAATCTCATCATGTATCTGGTGTGGGCTTTTTCATCAGGTACCAATTTGAATAAAAAGAATTTCTGTAAGGCTACGCTTATCTGGATCTTGATTGGGATTGTGTTCGGGATTATTTACGGTGTTGTGGTGGGCGTGATGCTGGGGAGCAACCCTGAGTCTACCACGGGCGTTTAGTAGCTCCGCTATTATCACCAAGGTTTCAGTCCTTTTCGCCAATCATGACGTGGCGCAAGCCGGTTTCTGGCAGGCGCAGGTTGGGTGTCGACCCGTTCCTGCGGAAGATGTATGATTCGTCTTCGTTAAACTGGTAACTACCACTGCGTGTAATGAAACCATTGAGAATATCATCCAAAGACAAGTGCGTTTGAGGTAGCCACCTATGGGGTGGATGTCTCCGCCTTTTGAGAGTCTTGGTTTACGCAGTTAGATGATGTGTCCAAGCCTAGCGTGTAACCCATACTGGGGCAAGTGAGCGCTTCGAGGGTGACTAGGGGCTCATGCGAGCGATGTAGATCCTGTGCCAGGTTTCTTCTGAATGCTCATGAGGTTTCGCTGGATGCTCGGTCAGCGTGAATCCGGCCTTCTTTAATGCCATCTCTAGCTTTGGCGATGGTATTGCCATCCAGTAGGCGAGGCAGCCGCCCGGATTGAGGGATTCCCGCAACAATGACATAAAGCTTGGGGTGTAGAGCTTGCCATTGTCTTCGGTGATGAGGGCGTCAGGGGTGTCGTCGATGTCGATGAGGATGGCATCATAGGTGTCACCATCTCCAAGGCAGTCGAAGAGGTCGGCCAGAATGACGTTTGTTCTCGGATCATTGAGCAAGGGGCCGTTGTGTTCAACCAGATAGGTACGGTTCCATTCGATGACTTGGCTCATCAATTCGGCAACATCGACGGTGGCTGGTGAGCCCACCAACTCCAGAACTCGTTTAAGGGTGAATCCCATGCCCAGTCCGCCAATGAGTACCCGTGGGTGCTCTGGCCGGGTCGCGGCTCCTTCCTGTAGGTCGACACAGCCTAAATCAGCAAGCATCTGTTCGGACCATGTTAGGTTCGTGCTCATTAGCTCCAGCCCGTTGTATTCCAAGATGAAATCGTCGTCCTGCTGGTAGAGGGCGAGCAAGCTTCCATCAGGTAGGCTGGCTTTGTCTAGTTCGGTATAGGGAGACACGGCGACAAGTATCAACGAATTTTTTCCATCATCAAGGGCATTGGTAGATTCATTAAGATTTATTCAAAAGAGGGAAGAGTTCTAATCAAAGAATCTGTAAGAGCCAGCCTGACGGTAGCGACAGAGCGCTATTATCGAGACAGGGGCATCTGGTTTGACCAAGCGGCCTTTAGAAAGGATTTTGAAATCTACTCTTCACTTCTAGAGCTCTGATTAGGCTCATGCCTTGATTTGCATGGTTTTGCCGGTGGCGTCTATTGGTGCTTTGCTGGCGTGTTCTGAGTGGTCTGCGGGTAAAACCTCGGCGCTGTGGGTCATGATTCTGTGTGCGGACCAGAGTGCGGCAAAGGCGTCGTAGAGGTCGTTGAGTGCCCAGCGGGGTTTTCCCTGTTTGGATCTGAGGCCGAGGTTTTGTTGAAGGCTCTCCATTACTTCCGAGTTGTGAAGGGTGGTGGGGAAGGCTTGCTCGATGAGATCTGCGCGGGCTTGGGCTCCTTCAGGGGAGGTTTTTTTAGTAAGGATGGGTGTTGGTTTACCATTGGAGCCGTTCATATAGGCAAAGCTGACCTCAGGATGGATTTCATGGAATGAGGCGATGCCCGGATGCAGGCTGAGGAAGGTGTCGAGCTGGTTGATCTTTGGCAGGATGTTGAATGCTTGGCAGGAGATGCCCTGGCCGGTGGCATGTTTGTGCCAAGAGGATGCTGAGCGGTAGTGGTGCAGGTGACTTAGCACGCCTCTGCATGGGGCTGAGAATACGCAGCAGGCTCTGGAGCCGAGTGCTCGCCTGGCTGCGATGTCACAAGCTCTGGGGTAGTGATCTGGTGTCGGCATGCCAATGGGCATGTCGATGGCGACGATATGGTCTGCTCTGAGATGAGGGGCGAGCTCGTCGAGGGTGGGGTAGATGCGTGCACTGAGGCTGCCCGAGTTGTCAGCTTTATGACTGAGGACAAGCCAGCCGGCTGGGCATCCATCGATGCCGTGTAGGGTGGGGGTGGTCAGCATGGTAGCGGTTGCCCTTTATTGACTACCAATACCCGACGTCATGGAATGCGTAGCCACTGTCTCGGTCATAGTAGTAGGTTGATATACCGCCATTGGTGCGGATAGGGCCTTGGTATCGGGTGGTGTTTTCCAGTGTTCTCCAGCCAGAATCGATGATGGCTTGGGGCACTCTGATTGATGTGATTTTGATGTTCTTGTCAGCGGGTTTTTTGTCCTGCTTTTGACCGTAGGTGATGTATCGCACAGAGCCGATGTTACGTCCCATGAGGGATTTCTCGACGTCTTTATCCGAATGTTTGATCCAGCGTTTGCCACCGCCCTTGACGTATTCCTCGCGGTAGCGTTCCCAGACCATGACCATGTGATCTATAAAGTCCTGTTCTGATATTTTGTAGAGGGCGTAGTGACCGGCTGCCTCTTTGAGTAATTGGATTTTGGTGGCCTTTGCTGGCAGGTGATAGGTTATTTGCTTATCTTTAATGTACTTCGCACTAGCGTATCTGCGCTCGCCATAGAGTAAGGGGTCATTGATCCACTGCTGCATGGCTTTATCCATTGCTTCCTTGCCGGCTTTCTCATCTTTGCCCAAATTATCAAAAACGGCTTTTTTTATAGCGGCTTGGTGCTCTGCTTTTCGTTTCTCGATGTCTGTGTCGATGTCTATGTCGATTGGCCTGGCTCGATCTGCGGCGACTCTGGCTGATCTGGTATCACTCAGGTCTAGGTTTTGTTCAGAGCCGTTGTTACGCGTTGGCTCATGTTCGGATGCTCGGCTGGGGGCGTCTCGTTTGTTCTCTTTGTTGCAAGACAATGAGAGCAGGCTGAGTGACAGGACGAGTAATGTGGTGATGTTTTTCATGATGGTTGGTTCTTATCAGTGAATGAAGCTGGCATGCTGATATGAACCTACGATGAAGCGCGGATGAAAAATGCGTGATACGGTATCACGGGGAGAAGTCGAGTTGACACTACTGGAGCTTTTGCTCAACGGCTTTGATGAGGCGTTGCTCGCTGTCCTCGGGCAGACCATAGCGAGGGATCTCGGCTAGGAAGGCTTTCCAGTCTTTGTCCATGCCGGTGCCCAAGTAGGCGTTGAGACGGGTGGCTACGGTGGAGTCGGCGAGGGATTTGGCATCTGGGTAGGTCTCGCTGAGGAAGTCGCGGATATCTGAGTATCTGGTGAGGTAATACTTCTGGTGGTAGCCCTCTGCGTAGGTGAACTCTAGGACGGGCAGGATGTGGGTTTTGACCTTGCTGGGATCGATGCCGAGGCGTTTGGCCTGTGCTTCGAGGGAGGCTGTGGCGGCTTTATGCTGCTCGTCATTTTGGTAGAAGACGGCATTCATATACTGGCGCGAGCTATTGTTGCTGTCGCAGCGGTGGGCGTTCCAAAAATGGTCAAGCAGGTCGTTGTAGCTGATGACTTCGGGGTCGTAATCAATAGAGATGGCCTCGGTATGATCTCCCATGGAGTAGTAGGTGGGTTTCTGCTTGGTGCCGCCAGCATAGCCGACGCGGGTGCGTAAGACGCCTTTGAGACTTCCGAACTCGGAGTCAGGTCCCCAGAATCATCCGATGCCAAAGGTGGCAGTTTGGTAGGCTTGTTCAGAGGTTTCTTGGTCGAGTGGTAGGCTCTTTGCGCTTACTTTGCCGTCTTCTGTGACGAGCTCTTCCTTGGCTATACTGTTGTATCCGATCATGGCTGTGATGGCGATGGTGATGATAATGGTGAATTTACGCATCGGTGTGTGGGTGATTCTGGTGGTTGCCAGCATGTAAGAGTAGCATGGTGTTGGAATTATTCCACGAAAAGTATCTCATGTGCAGTGGAGCTTCTTGAGAACGTGCTGGCCATAGCTGATGGTGATGATGGCCATGAAGGCGTTGATAGCGCACATGGAGATCCAAAAGCCTTCGAGGCCGACACTGAAGTAATGAACAACGAGGGGGAAGATGATGCCGGGTAGGATGATCTTGCGGGTGAAGGCCTCGATGAACCCATACATGGGACGCTTGAGAGCTTGAAGGAAGCCAATGTAGACGAAGCCAGATACATACGACCACTGGATGAAGGCGACGATCCGGACGTATTTGGTGCCGACTTGGATGACTTCGGGGTCATTGGTGAAGAGTCGCACGAGAGGGGTGGCGAAGGCGAAAAGTAAAATGGAGGCGGTGACGATGAGGTAGAGGCCGTATTTAAAGCAGAGGTGAACACATTCGCGGACACGATCCGTCTGTCCCGCACCATTATTCTGGCCGACGATGGAGACGATGGCGGAGCTGAGGCCGATGGCTGGAAGTAGTGCGATCTGCTCGATCCTGGTGCCGACACCGAAGGCTGCAACCGAGGCTTCACCGTAGAATTTGAGAAAGTAGGTGATGACGAAGAAGCCAAGGGCGATGGACATGAGGTTGAAGCTGGTCGGGATGCCTTGGCGAAGAATTTGGCGGTAGATTTTGAGCTTGGGTATGAGGTGCTCAGCACAGTGTCTGGTGACGTGGCCTCTGTGCACGACGACGCTGAGCAGGTAGATGGCGCCGAGGGCTTGGATGAGGACGGTGGCCCAGGCGATACCTTTGATGCCCATGGCTGGTAGGCCGAAGCCGCCGTAGAGGAACCATGGGTCTAGGATGAGGTTGAGGAAGAAGCCAATGACGAGTGTCCTACCATAGGTCTTGCTGTCACCGTGGGCGAGTAGGATGGCATTGCTCATGCTGTTGAGCAGAAAGAAGATGGCGCCGATGAAGAGGGGGCTGGTGTAGTCTTTGGCGAGTTGAAGGTAGCTACCACTGGCTCCGAGTATATGGAAGAGGGGGGTTGCTGAGGTGAGACCGACAATGCTGACGCAGATGCCTGAGAGGATGGCGAGTGAGAAGACTTGGCCCGAGAGGGTGGATTCTTCTTCTTTGTCGTTCGCTCCGATGGCATTGGCGATGAGCGCTGAGGCTCCTCGTGAGAGTCCGCCGCTGATGGCAATAATGATAAAGAAAACGGGGAATGAGAGCGCCATAGCGGCAAGCGCCTCGGTGGAGATGCGCCCTGCATAAAAGGAGTCCACGACGTTGTACATCGTGTTGAAGAAAAAGCCGATGCTCATCGGCAAGGCAATGCGCCTGATATGGCCTGAGAGTGGGCCTGTGGTAAGTGAGGGTGCTGCCATGTGCTGAGCACGATATGCGCTTGGGGCATGTTTGCAAGCCAAGCTGAGCGGGATGACGCAGGTGCTGGTGCCTGCTTGATTTAGCTAGCTGATGGAGGTCCTGAGACTAGCTAAGATTTTTTTCCTCGATGACCTTGGTGAGCTTGTCATTGAGATAGTCGGTTAGCCGGCTGGCGATCTCAAGTAGCTGTGATTTGTCGTTCTCAGAAAAAGATCTAGGTTCTTGGCCGATCACACAGAGCGTGCCGACGGTGACTCCGTTTTTCAATGTTAGTGGAGCGCCCAGGTAACAGACGACAGAATCATTATTAACAAGTGGTGTGTCTTTCAGATACGCGACTGTTCGTGCGTCTTCGACCTCAAGTAATGCGTCAGAATCGAGAACGTATTGGCAAAAAGACCATTCGATGTCGGTGGCGGATGTTTCTGCCATCCAGCTGGAACCCAGACCATGGTGCGCTGCGAAGTATTGCATGCTATTGAAAAGAATGCTGACAACACTGATGCGTAAGTCGAGTTTGCTGCTGGCTTCCTTGACTAGTTCCAACAAAAAAGGGTCCTTGTTGTTGTCAGAGAGTCCTAAGCTGGCGATGGTTTCCAGTCTTTTTTCATCATGTAGCAATTGCCTGATATTTTGGCGATCTGGATTGTAGGATTCATTTTTCTCCAGAGCGATGAAGGTATCTACTTTGAGCTTCAAGGAAAACCCGAAGGACTTAATAGCTTCTGTTGTGTCGATGCACCAGTTCGCTATTTTTTGTAGTTGTTCTACGGTAAGGAAATCATCGGATTTTATAGAGCACTCATCAGTCATTGTGTTCCATATCGCTTCTGCTCGGGCATATCCTAAGATGTCGGTTAGGTCTGCCTTGAGGTCTAATACGGTAGGTAAGGAAAAGTGATCGTACTTTTCTAGCGGTCTTTTTGGCTCCGTCATAATGGCTTATTGTTAGCTTGAGTTCTTAAATTGAAAAATGATCAAATAAAAACTACATTAACATAGCGCCTGATCCTACATTTTAACAATATAAAATTGATAATCCATGTGGTAGCGATGACTTGCAATACCTAACAGATCAGCTGTGACGAGAGATAGCGGTGATGTAAGAAGTGCTATATTCAATTAGAATTTGACGGTGATACCGGAGGAGAGGGTGATGTCATCCTTGTCACTGTCGCTGGCAGGGGTGTTGTCAAAGCTCCAGCTGGCAGCAATTCTCCATGCGAGATGCTTGGTGAGGTCTGTGTCTAGTGAGAGATCAGCGATGAGATTGTAGTCCTCAGTCTCGGAGGGGTTGATGTGGCCAATGAGAGATTGCTTGAGGCTGAGGCGTTTGTTGATTTCCCAGATGAGCTTTTCCCCAGCTACGATGGAGAAGTAGTCGTCGGTGATGCCATCGACTTTTTCGAAGGTGTATCCGGGACCGACTTCGAAGCTCAGGGTGAGGTGGTTTTCTTTGATGAAGTAGTGGCCAAGTGTGACTGCGGGAGTGATCCGGTAGTCGATGTCGGCGATGTCATCACGGAGGTAGCCTAGACCGGTGCCGAGGTAGGTTTTTTCTGAAAGGAGTTTGTTGAATTGTGTACGGGCATTGAGTGTGTCTGCACTGGCGGTGTTGTCTGCCTCAGCATAGCTGTAGGTTGTGGTGAAGAAGAATTCACCAAGGTCTCGGCGAAGGGCCGCATCGTAGCTAGCGGTGGTGTTGAGGTTGTCTGAGTTGCCATCAGCCATGGAGAGGGTGAGTGCAGCGGTATTGGTCCAGCCGTTTTGGATGGCTTTAGGTCCTGAGTCTGAGGGGGCTGGGATTTTGCCGGTTGGTGCGTCTTTCTCTGGGTAGCCTCCCAGGGCGTAGCGTAGACCGAGGGTGAGTAGTGTGTCGATGTCGGCGATGTCATCACGGAGGTAGCCTAGACCGGTGCCGAGGTAGGTGTTTTCTGAAAGGAGTTTGTTGA
>CBFHPA010000055.1:0-11938 GCA_965657565.1 Oceaniferula sp. | reverse complement strand
ATCCATTAATTAAAATGAGGAAGAATGTTAGGATCTATTTACTATTGTTGTCTATGCCCTACATGGCGCTCTGGGCCCAAGAGCCTTTTTATGAAGTGGCTGATAAGGAGGTCCTTAACAAGGCCTACGAGGAGCGGCATTATAAGATCAAGGTGACTTTTCGTGTTGTCGACGAGCAGGGGGAACCCGTCTCAGATGCGGATATCGATGTTGGTATAGATAGCTTGCTACACGCCGACGGTTATAACAACTATAAGGGGAAGACAGGTCCGACAGGGCTCTTTACCGTGGAGTCTCGCGGCAGAGGGTGCACCGAGGTGTTGGTGAAAAAAATAGGCTTCTACGAAAGCCGTCCTGATGTCAGGTGGGATGGCAGATTAAATCCTGGGGGGGCAGAAATGCACAAAAATGGTGGTTTTAGACCCTGGAACCCTACCATAGATGTCATGATCAAAAAAATCGGCAAACCTATACCGATGATCGTGAGGCTGGGGGAAGGCGGTGCAAATTCATGGATCAAGCCCAACGCCGACCAGCTTGAGAAAGAATTGGGCTGGGATCTCGTGGAAGGCGATTGGGTGGCCCCACATGGAAGAGGGAAGATGACGGATTTGATATTCAGGTTCGAGTCGTCCTACACAGACGAGTCCAACAAGATGGCCAAGGTGAATATCAGGTTCGCAAATCCTAGCGACGGCTTGGTTAGCATCAAGGAATTGAAAGGTGAGGAAAGTCGGTTGAAATACCCTCGAGAAGCTCCCTTGCAAGGTTACGAAAATAAGAATATTGAGCTTGTTAGCAAAGTATTCGAGGATTGGAGGAAGTTGAAAAATCGTCCTCAAGCATACCTGTTAAGAATCAGAACGCAAAAAGGCGTTACGGGCAACATAGTGTCTGCGCTGTATGGAAAGATAACAAAGCCGTATAGACTTTTTCCTCCAGCAATTAGTTATCGTTTGCCGACTCTTAACTTCGACTACTATCTTAACCCCACGCCTAACGACCGCAATCTCGAATACGATCAGAGGACCAATCTCGCGCCCGAGGCGGATAGGGGCCTAACCTGGCCACCATGATCTACCTCAAGTGCTCAAAGTTGTCGTAGAGGTTTTCGATGAGTTGGTAATGGGCGTTTTCTTTTTTAGACCAATCGGGGAAGGCCTTATCGAGGGCTGTGGTGATGGCGTTGATCTCGGGGATGGAGGGTTTTTGGCTAAGCCGATCTGAGTCGGCGGCGATGAGCTGAAAGCTGTGAGCTCTTTGTTCCACGATTTCATCAAGTAGGTTTTCGCTGTCCTCGTGTCCTTGTTGGATAGCTTGCTCGAGCCAATGCTTGGCAGCGCATAGATCTATGTCGGTGCCGCTGCCTTGATGATAGCACTTGGCAAGGGTCGCCTGTGCCCTGCGGAGGTTTTGTTCAGCGGCCTTGAGGAACCAGCCAAGGGCTTGCTCTTGGCTTATGTCTACACCACGGCCTTCTGTATAGCAGAGGCCTAGATTGAACTGAGCAGCCGGGTAGCCTTGGGCTGCTGCTTGGTGCCATAGCTTGAGTGATTCTTTCTTGTTTTTTTTGACACCGCGACCTTCGTAGTAGCAGTGACCAAGGTTTAGCTGTGCACTGGCCGAGCCTTGCTTGGAGGCTTCTTTGAACCAGAGCGTGGCTTCGAGGTGGTTTTGGTCGACGCCTTTGCCGTGGTCAAAGCATACGCCAAGGCTGTCTTGTGCGTCGGCGTGGCCTCGCTCAGCAGCTTTGCGATACCATCGGGCTGCCTCCTTGTGGTCTTGGCAAACACCAGCGCCATCAGCATAGCAGGCGGCGAGATAGAATTGCGCTTCGGGGTCACCATGTCTGGCTGCAATTTTGGCGCTTTTAAGTGCACACTCATGGGCCTCTTCGGTGTCGATTGTGTAATCGTATTTGAGAGGGCGATAGAGCGAGACGGGCTTTTGTTTGAATTGCTTCGCTGCTTGAAGAATGGTGTCTTCTGCGTCGGGTAGCTTCTGTGAGTAGCACTCTGGCTGAGCATCATCTTGGTGTGGTTGGAGTAGCTCGCGTGCTCGCTGTTCGATGTTAAAGATTTGATCGGCAAAGAGAAATGCAGCGGCGATTTCATCGTGAGCGCTGGCTGGTGTTTCGTTAGATGTGGAGGCTGACTCAGGATGTTGTTCTGATTTCTTTATAGAGGCGGCTGCGGGCTCGGGCTCCTGTGTTTCTGGGTGATCGGCGCTGGCACGGACCTTGAGGAGGTCAGTGTCTGACTCATTGCAGAGGATGTAAATCCAGCCCGTTCTAGTTCCTGTAACCACGTGATAGAGAATCGATTATTGCTATTAACATGTAAGAATAAGCTGTTTTGATGTCAAGGGTGCTCTGTGATAGCTGGAGGAAGGCTAGATGGTATGATCTGACGAACAATTCATGGTTGACAGTGATTTGCAGCGATGGTGAAACTGCGCTTTTGCGATGACTTGGGAGGTAATAGTAGTTTACGTGATTCTGATAGCTGCCGTGGTGCTGTTTGTCACCGATCGCGTGCGCACCGATATCGTCGGTATGCTGATTATTTCTATCCTTGGTCTGTTGGGCATTCTTGAGCCTAAGGAGCTACTGCAGGGATTTAGTAATCAGGCCTTGGTGACGATTGCCGCGATGTTTGTGCTCAGTGCGGCCCTGATGCGCAGCGGCTTGGTTGCAGCTTTGGGAGGCAAGTTGACGGATTTATCTAAAGGTAGTCCGCTAAGGTTTTTAGCACTGTCTCTGTTCGCCGTTTGTTTCATGTCTGCATTTATCAATAACACTCCGGTGGTGGTGGTTTTTATCCCTGCGGTGTTGACGGTGTGTAGCCGACTTGGGCAAAGCCCGTCTAAGTTTTTGATGCCAATTTCTTTCGCCTCAATGCTGGGTGGTAGTGCTACGCTGATCGGTACTTCATCCAATATCTTGGTTTCTTCTTTGTCTGCTGAGGCAGGCTATGGCGAGATCGGTATGTTCGAATTTACGGTGTTGGGCGGGGTGATTGTGGTGGTTGGTATGATTTACTTGATTTTGTTTTCACAACGCTTGCTTCCGGCACGTACTACCATCGCTTCCACCTTATCTGCTGAGGATGTCAAAGAATACATCACGCAGGTGAAGATTGGTTCGGACTCGCATCTGGTCGGGAAGAAACTAGAAGATACGCCTCTGGCTAATGCGGGGGTGCGGGTCGCTGAGTTGATACGCGGTGAGCGCATTCAGCGCATGGAGAAAGATAATGCACTCGAGGAGGGTGATATATTATTGATTCGTGGCGACTTGAATAAGATCCTCGAGCTTGAGCGCCAGCATGACATCAGAATTTCGACCGATGCTGATGCGGGGGACGCTCGAGATGCGGAGGTGAAGCGGGTGGAGATGACGGTGTTTGAGCTGATGGTCGCTCCTGATTCACCATTGATAGGTAGAACAGCTCAAGATATTCGCTTCCGTCAAGATTATGGGGTTTCTGTGTTTGCGCTGCAGAGGCGAGGAAGACATCACCAGCGTGATATTACTGATCTAGAATTGCGTATGGGGGATATTCTCCTAGTGAGGGGCACGATGGAAGCACTTGCCAAGCTGCGAAGCTATCGTGAGTTTATTTTACTCGAAGGGGTGCATGATCAGGTGGTCGAGCGACACAAGGCACCGGTGGCCTTGGGGACTATCCTCACTATTGTGGGGCTTGCTGCGTTTGGTGTGTTTCCAATCAGTGTGTTGGCACTCGCAGGTGCGGCATTGTTGGTGATGTTTAAGGTTCTAACGCCACGTGACGCTTACCGTTCGATTGATTGGCCGGTGTTGATTTTGATCGCAGGTATGATTGCGCTAGGGAATGCGATGGGTAAGACTGGGGCGCTTGATATTGCGGCTGAAGGTTTGATTGGCACGGTAGGGCAGCTGGGTCCTCATGTGACCTTGTGGATATTTTATGCGATTACAGCTGCACTCAGTTTGTTGATACTCAACAAGCCGGCAGCTGTTCTGTGCACGCCGTTGGGTATTTTGTTAGCTACGCAACTCGGCGTGGATGGCAAGCCTTTCATCATGGCTGTGGCTTTCGCGGCATCGACAGCAATGGCCACACCGATGGGGTATCAGACAAATCTGCTGGTCTACGGGCCCGGAGGATACAACTACAAAGACTTCGTGTATTTTGGTTTGCCCCTCAATGTGCTCATTGGGGTGATCGCTTGTTGGCTCATCCCGATGATTTGGCCGTTTTAAGCAGAGCTTTTCATTAATTGGGGACCCTTTTGAAAATTAGAAATTGGAAATTGGATTTCTGACTGAGGCGTAGTAGGTTCTTTGACGATGTTACAGTTTATTGGACAAGGTGGCCCTTTTGCCTATGCGTTGGCACTTTTAGCGTTTGTGAGTTTGTTGCTCATTATTGAACGTTTATTCTTTTTTCAACGTGTCAAAATAAGCGTTGGCGATCTATTGCTGGGATTGGCCAATCATGTTCGTAAAGGCGCCTTTGCTGAGGCCGTGCACGAGGCGGCGAGGGCACCTGGACCTACCGCGCGCGTTGCACATGCGGTCTTGATGCGTAAAAACTTGCCTCGTCGTGATTTACGCGATGTGGCACAGGAAGCGGGGCAGCTTGAGGTGCCTCGTATGGAGCGTAATTTGCGTGCGCTCTACGGCATAGCACTGGTTACGCCGCTGGTAGGCATGCTGGGAACTGTCAGTGGCCTGACCAAGACCTTCATGGAGATGAACAAGGAGAAGGGGTTTGCTTCTGCTGCTGAAATGTCCGGCGGCGTATATGAGAGTCTTGTGACAACGGCACTGGGTCTGGCAATTGCCATTCCGGTGTATCTTTTTTATCTGTTTTTCTTCGGGCGTGTGAAGCGCATGGTGCATCGTATCGAGCGAACTGGGGTTGAGATGGTTAACATTGTTTGTGATGCGCGTGAGCAGGCTGAAATTGTTTCTTTCTCTAAGGAGGCGAAGGAGATTTCTGGTAATAAGAAAACAAAGAGCGACTAATGAAGCTCGAGATGACATTGCCGGCGAGGCCCGGATTTCTTCACATGCTTCCGGGGCTAGACATCATTGCCTTGATTCTGATGTTTCCTTTGCTGGGGCCTTCGTTTGTCCAGCAGACTGGTATTGATGTTCGAGTGCACGAGTCCCCCTGGCGTTATGAGCAGATGGATAATCCTATTGTGGTGACTCTGGGGGCAGCGGTTGGAGACGAGGCGGTGCCCGTATGGGTAAACAAGGATCAGGTGTCGTTAGGCGGGCTTGAGTCTGCCATTGATACCCTGAGATCAGAGGAGGGCGGTGATGCCATTACTACGGTGGTGATACGGTCGGATGTTTCCGTGCCGAGTGGTGTGGAAAAGGAGGTGGTTAACCGAGTCATCAAGCTTGGCCTCAAATGCGGGCTGGTTGGCAGACCAATAGGGTTAGATCGATAGTTGTTGATAGGAATCAGTGGGCGCTTTTTTTAATAGTCAGTTAGGTTAACAATGTATTTCATCCGCAAAAAGAAACATAAGCGAGACCAGAATGCTGGGCTCATCTTTCATTGGCGCGGGTTCAGGAGTCATCACTCTGGAAAATTGATCGCGATGCTCCTGGCGAGTGCTTTTTTTGCTTTTTCGGTCTACGCGGTGAAGGTGGAAACGATGCGCTCACCTCTACAATCAAAGCAGGAGGGGGTCGTCATCTTGCTCAGCCCAGATGATCCGAAGGTGAGGAGCTTGATGCTTCAAGTGGAGTATAAGTCGCCTTTTCCCTCCAGATGGGACCCGGCGATAGACGAGGAGGTGGTTACCCGAATTTCCTCGGCAAGAGACGTGCTTGAGGAACCTTTGTGGCGTTATGAAATGCAATTGCAGCCCATGCCTGTCATGGATCGTTCACCAAATTTAATTTCAATTACTCAGTCTGCTCCTGAGCTTTTTGATGTAATGCCGAACCATTGGCAGGAATCCGCAGTGAGTGAGGATTTTGTCGCTGGTAAGCGACCCAATATACAAGTCAGAGTAGTGGCAAGCGAGCAGCTCAAAGCGCGAATTGTCGGGAACAAGCTGGAGCTGCCAAATAAGTTGATTATTGATGAAGGCTACGGCCAAATATTTCGTTTTCAAATCGCACTCGATGCCGCTGGTTTTGTGAGTAACTGCACGCCACTTCCCGGAGGGACTGTGGACACGATCAAGATCACAGATAGGCAAAGAGATCTTGCCGCATGGCTTCGCGCGCAGCGTTTTAGTGATGGCGGCGAGGAGGCGCCGAAGATGATGGTAGGGCAATTGGAGCTACAAATAGAGGCGCTTAGTCAATGATTGAGCTTACTCTGGAAGAACTAGCTCTCTGGCTACTGGGAGTGCCACTTCTCGGCATTGGGATGGCGATATTCTTGGCTCATCTCAACCGGCGCGGGCGAATTCGTCTGCGTAAGAGGGAAGTTGTTACCTGCAGAGTCTGTGGTCATGTCTACAAAGATAAGACCAAGGAACGTCATCCTTTATGCCCCGAATGCGGTCGTGCTAACGATCGGGGTATTTCTCGACGTCTGGGCTGATCATGCTCGATTATCAGTGCTTGCACTCTAGGAGATCTATACAATAATGACTGCCCCGTAGCGGCTGTTTGGGTAAGACACAGGTGCTTGTCATGCGAGTCAGCTACGATGGTAAATATACATCACAATTATATGAACGATCGCAGAGTTGTTATCACCGGAATTGGAGTGCTCAGCCCACTGGGGAATGATTTACAAAATACGTGGGAGGGTCTCAAAGCCGGTAAGAGTGGTATCGGTCCGGTTACCCTCACTGATCCTGAGCCTTATCCCTGTAAAATAGCGGGTGAGGTCAAAGACTTTGACGCAGCACCATGGTTTAATAACCCGAAAGATGCCAGACGTTGTGATCGCTACGCGCAGTTTGCTATTGCCGCATCTAAGATGGCAATCAACGACTCAGGCATTGATGATGAAGGTGTCGACCGCAACCGTGTTGGTGTGATGGTTGGTAGTGGTATCGGGGGATTGGGAACTCTTGAGGCGGAGCACACCAAGTTGCTCAACCGTGGAGCGTCTCGTGTTTCACCTTTTGTGATCCCGATGATGATCTCCAATATCGGCAGTGGAATACTCTCGATGGAGTATGGCTTCGGTGGCCCCAACATGGTGATCGTGACCGCGTGTGCGACATCCAATCACAACATCGGTGAAGCATGGAGGATGATTAAGTTCGGCGATGCTGATGCTTTTGTTTGTGGAGGTGCGGAAGCAACGATTTTACCGATGGGTCTCTCCGGGTTCAGCAATATGAAGGCGTTGAGCACACGCAACGATGAGCCTCAGCGAGCATCACGCCCCTTTGATACTGGCCGAGACGGCTTTGTGATGGGTGAGGGTGCAGGCGTGGTTGTGATCGAGGAGTATGAGCACGCCAAAAAGCGCGGTGCGACTATCTATGCCGAACTTGCTGGCTACGGTGTCAGTGGCGATGCCTATCATATGACATCGCCACACCCCGAAGGTCTCGGTGCGGCACGCTGTATGGATATGGCACTGGGCCATGCCAAGATGAATGCTGATGAGGTGACGTATGTTAATGCGCACGGCACTTCCACCCCGATGGGTGATATTTGTGAATCGAAAGCGATCAAGGCAAGCTTTGGCAATCATGCCAAAGACGGCCTTATTGTAAGCTCAACAAAGTCCATGACCGGGCACTTGCTCGGTGCCGCTGGCGGTGTTGAGTTGGCAGCTTGTCTCATGGCAATGAAAGAAAACGTTATTCCGCCAACGATCAACTTAGAAGATCAGGATCCAGAGTGTGACCTTGACTACACCCCCAATGTGGCGCGTGAAGTTGAGGTGAAGAGTGCACTGAGTAATTCCTTCGGTTTTGGTGGTCACAACGCATCATTGCTGGTGCGCGAGCTTGATTGATGGAACATCTCTACCAGCGCTGTGCTCAGTTTGCCGACACTGATGCGGCAGGGGTCGTTCATTTTGCTAAGATCCTTTGTTATGCAGAGGAGGCTGAGCATGATTTATTAGCCAATCTAAACATTCCGTTGTTAGCTGGTGGCGGATGGCCAAGGGTGAAGCTGAGCTGCGAATACACCGCTCCTGTCAAAGCTGGAGATGAGCTTCAAGTGACGATCTCAGTTGATCAGTTAGGAGCTAGCTCTATTGTCTGGAAATTCTCGATGAGCTGTAAGGGAAAGCAAGTTGCCAGCGGTGAAATGAAAACCGTGCGAGTCGATGCAGAGGGTAAGCCGAGCCAGTTGGATGAGCGCTGGCGCGCTGCGTTGAGTCGCTAGACGAGGCGGTCTGGGAGCTGCTATCGACTAAGGCGACTAAGGGCGACTAAGGAGGTCGACGAGCATGGTCATTGTCGTGTGATAGGAGATTGTTAGGCTTTTGGTTGAGATCAGATCAAGGTCGTCGCCCGACTGGTGCCACCAGTGACTGTGGTTGAAGTCTGCTCCAATGATATCAATGGTAGGAACTCCCGCTTTGTTGAGGTAGAGGTGATCATCAATGATATTGCCATTGGCCATGCCGTAATGCTTCTCGTAGCCATTAGATTTTGCCGCATTGAGTAGGGCTTGGTAGAGCGTGCGGTCGGTATCTGCTGGCACAGCGATTTTCAAATTCTTGTGACCAATCATGTCGAGAACGATGCCAAAGCCTGGCTTCGGCTTGCGATCATAGAGTGACACAGCATAGGCTCTGCTACCGTAGAGTCCGTCTGAGGGGGTGATGTTTTCACCGAATGCTTCCTCACCATCGAAGAATACGACTTCTAACTGCTTGGCAAGCTCGGGGTGTTTGCGGCCTAGTTGAATCGCAAGCTCGATAATGAGAGCGCAGGCAGAGGCGGCATCATCGGCACCCAAGAAGCTGGGGATTCCGGGGATGAGCTTAGAGTCGAGATGAGCACTGAGGATGCCTTTGGTTTCGATTGCCTTGAGGTCGTCAACGGACTCAAGCTGGTTCACATCGTAGCGTGCGATTAGATTGACGAAGTTTTTTTTGCCAAGTGGTGTGTCTCTGACCACTGACTGAGTCATGGTGCTCCAGCCGTGTTGGGCGAGTTCTTTTGAGATGTATTGCTGGGCTTTTTTTAACCCATCGGAATCAGCCGGGCGTGGTCCGCAGGCTAGGATGGACTTGGTGTGAGCGTAGGCTGCCTCTCCGTGGCGATCGACGGGGTTATTGAGCTGTCTAAATACGAGAACGCCACCAGCGATGACGAGCAGTATGATGAGAGTGAGAGGTGGTTTTACTTTCACGTTCTGCAGAAGGATAATGAGAAGGCGAACATGCAACGGAGGCCTCGTTCCATAGAGTAGCTAGGTGACGCTACTATAAGAGGTTACTACAATTGAATTCCTAAGAGGTCGAGGATGCGTTGCAAGTCATCATTGCCATAGTAGGTGAGCTCGATTTTTCCCTTTTTGGGGTTGTGCTTCATTTTGACCTCGGTGGCGAAGCGCTCTCTGAGGGTGTTTTGGATCTGCTCAATCACAGCATTAGCCTCCTCGCTGCCGTTATTTTTGTTGGGTTTTTTCTTGGGGGCAAGCATGGCTTTGGCGAGCCGCTCTGCAGCACGTACCGTGAGTGCTTTTTTAAGAATCTGATCAGCGATCAGGCGCTGGGTGGCTGTGTCCTTGATGGACAGAATTGCTTTGGCGTGTCCGACGCTGAGGCGTGCCTGAGCTACATGGTCTCTTACTTCCTCATCAAGCTCCATGAGGCGCATGGCATTAGCGACTGTGGCACGTGATTTGCCGACACGCTTGGCAATGATGTCTTGCTTGATGCCGAAATCTTTCGCCAGCTGCACATAGCCCTGGGCTTCCTCAATTGGGTTGAGGTCTTTACGCTGGATGTTCTCGATGAGCGCCATCTCGAGCACTTCCTGGTCACTGGCATCACGGATAACAATGGGCACCTCTGTTAGGCCGAGGGCTTTTGACGCGCGCCACCGACGTTCGCCAGCGATGAGCTCCATGTTGCCGCTTACCTCACGCACGATCAAAGGCTGGATGATGCCGTGTTGTTTGATCGAATCTTTGAGCTCGTCTAGCTGCCCTTGGACGAAGTGTTTGCGTGGCTGTAGTGGGCTGGGGACTACGCTGTCGATCGGGACGAATGAGTCCGCTGGTGGGGCATCTTTTTTAGATGGGTTGAGATCACCACCGGCTTGCTGCTTGATCAGCGCACCTAAACCCTTTCCTAATGCCTTTTTTGCCATGGCGAGAGCATAGGCGTAATCTGATCGAATTTGCAAAGACGATTTTCCAAGTTTTTTAGAAAATTAAATAAGAGAAATTAACTATGATCAAAAGCCGTTATTTAGCATCTGCTGAATGGTAAGCTCAGAGGCAGGTGCTATAGCTCATAGCCATGGCTTGACTTTCCAGTCGTGAGCGGGGATGTATATGCCCAGCAGGGCGTCAGTCGCTCGGCAGGGGAAGATGAACTTATACTCTCACATAATCGTAGTTGTCATGCTGGTGGGCGCTATGCGTGCCGATGCACAACGTGTCGCCATTGATCCTGTGATGGCGAAGCAGGCCCAAGCAGCAGTGCAGAAGATGGGCTTGGAGCTGATGCGGGGGAATTTCAAATACAGTCAAGAGCGCATGTATCCGCGCTGGAAGAGGCGCTTGGCAAAGCGTATCGGCAGCATGGAGCGTCTCGAGCAGCAGCTAGCATCGGGCGACCAACAACGAGTCAAGATGGGGCTGATTGTGAGTAGCTACCTTGCTGGCACGCCGACTGCGTTTTTTGATGTGTGGAGGGCGAAGAAGGTTGATGCTGATTCTGGCAAGCTGATACTCGACGATGACGGTCGCGAGATCGTGGTGGGTCACTGGTTGGTGGTCGTGCCGACGACTACGCAGGTCAAAGTGCCCGATCCGCAGCAGGGAGGGCGGATGAGAACACTCGAGGAGAAGAGCTACGCGATCGCTATAGCAGAGAAGGGCACCAACGATTGGTATTTCCTCACAGGGATGAAGCCGACCATTCAAGATTTACGAAGCTTGTTCCCTTCGTTGCCTATCGATAGGAATGAGCTGGGCCTGCCAGAGTCGAGTGCCCGCGAGATTAAGTGAGCAGATACCATCATCCATTTTTACTATGTCGAAACATAAGAAGCTCGAACGTGAAGCCAAGCTGGTCCGTAAATTCAAGAAACTCTATGAGCGTGCTCAGAGTGAATGGTGCGAGGTGCGTGGCTCTGAAATCCATGGCAGGGGAGTTTATGCGACTCAGGACATCCCCAAGGAAACCGAAGTGATCGAGTATGTTGGTGAGCCCGTTAACAAAGAGATCAGTGAAGATCGTGCCTGGGACCAGTATGCGAGGCATGAAGAGCATGGCGATGCTGCGGTTTATATCTTCACCCTAGACGAGCAGTGGGACATCGATGGTAACGTGCCGTGGAACACAGCGCGACTGATCAATCACTCATGTGACCCGAACTGTGAGGCGTGGATCATCGGGCGCCGAGTTTATATCTACTCTCTTCGAGCGATCAAAAAAGGAGAAGAGCTTACTTTCGACTACGGCTTTGACATTGATTGTTACGAAGATCATCCATGCCGCTGTGGCAGTGCGAACTGCATCGGCTACATCGTCAATCAAGACCAATGGCCAGCATTGCGAGAGCGATTAGCTGCAGCAAGCCAGGTCAGTTAATTATTATTCACACTCATAAGAACGCATCATGACCTATTCCGCAAAGCTCGCTCGTCGTATCGAAACTGTAGGCTCTCGCCTCTGCGTGGGCATTGACCCAAGACCTGAGCTCTCTGGTGGCATCGATGCTGTTCCCGATTATCTATCTCGCATCGTCGGCGAGACAGCTGAATACGCGGCAGCCTTTAAGCCCAATATGGCCTACTTCGAAGCGATGGGTCTGCGTGGCA
>CBFHPA010000054.1:0-12136 GCA_965657565.1 Oceaniferula sp. | reverse complement strand
AGGGTGGTGACGTTAAACATCTCACCCGCGCCCTCGCAGTCAGATGCCGTGATGAGTGGTGTGTGCACGTAGGTGAAGTCACGCTCATCAAAGAATCGATGCACGGCCATGGCCATGCGAGAGCGCATGCGAAATAGCGCCCCGTAAAGATTGGCACGGGGGCGCAGGTGTGCGATGGATCGCAGAAATTCAGGGGTATGGCCTTTTTTCTGCAGTGGGTAGTCTGCGGGTGCTTCGCCAATGAGTTCGATGCTTGAGGCATGAATTTCCCATCTTTGTCCCTTCCCTGGAGAGTCTATTAATTGACCAGTGATGCCGATCGCGGCCCCGGTGGTCATTTTCACGATATCTTCATAGCCTGGGATACCTGAATCTGCGATGCACTGAATGTTTGCAAGGCAAGAGCCGTCGTTGATTTCGAGAAAGGAAAAGCCCTTAGAATCACGGCGTGTTCTCACCCAGCCTTTGAGCGTTATATCCTCCTGAGGTGTTTTGCTGTGGAGGGCGTGTTTAATCAGCGTGCGCATGCATCCGATATAGACGCTAGAGCGGGGTTTTCGTCAAGACTTGGGAATAAATCCCTGCGTAAGGTGGAATTTGTAATATTTGAAGGATTAGACAAATTTTCCCTTGCAAAAGCATCCTTCCCCGCTAGTTTCGCCGCCCCATGGCCAAATCAAAAGGTACAGCAAAGACCCGTAAGGCCGTCGCCAAGAGATTCAAGGTGACGGGCACAGGGAAAATTCTGCGCAGGAAACAAGGGAAACGCCACATTCTTACCAAGAAAAACCAGAAGCGTAAGCGTAATCTGGGTAAGGCGACCCTAGTATCCGATGCAGACTTGAAAGCAGTAAGAGCTTCACTTCCCTTTGCCTAATCAACAAGAACTCGGCGTGTAACAACGCCAATCCGGCGGCCAACGCCAACCACCCGCATCACGGGTGGCCCCTACGCAGCCTTCTCGGCGCTCTACAGAAAGAAAACCGAGACCGAATGGACGAGACTGCGGGGGGTGTGAAAATAACCGTCCGTTCCCAAATAAAGAAACATGCCAAGAGCAACTAATAGCCCAGCAAGCCGCAAACGTCGGAAGCGCGTTTTAAAACGTGCCAAAGGATTCCGCGGTTTTCGTTCTAAACTCTACAAGTATGCCAAGGACGCTGTCCGCAAGGCGCACGAGTATGAGTATCGCGACCGTAAGAAGCGTAAGGGTCAATTCCGCCGCCTCTGGATTCAGCGCATTAGCGCAGGTGTCCGTGCACAGGATATTACCTATTCCCGCTTCATTGAGGGTCTCAAGGCCGCCAATATTGAGGTGGACCGTAAGATTCTTGCTGACTTAGCCGTCCAGGACATCGATGCCTTCAACAGCATCGTAGAGCAATCTAAAGCAGCCCTCGAAAAGAAGGCTCCTGCTACTGCCTAACGCGAGCGAGCAACTACTACTTACAACGGTCACTGGGTTATCCTAGTGACCGTTTTTTTGTGCCGACAGGAAATGTCCCAGTGGGACAATAGTGTGTGACATAATGACTCTTTTGATGTTTTTACTGGCTAGCTGAGAAACAAGTAAACCTGGTAGCTGCCTTATGATTAATGATATAAGGTTTATTTTTTCATTTGGCATACAGCTTGCATCTATGATTGCTGAATAAATAAACCCAACTACAAACTAACTAAATATATCATGATTACTCATTACCCAATTAGCAACGGAATCTTCGGCGAGCTCAATCGCCTAGTAAACCATACTTTGGCACCAACTGGAGTAGATAGGCAGCGTGCACAGCAAAAAAGAGCCAGTATTGAAGCTCTCAGCGATGACGATGATGGCGTAAAGCTTCGCCTCGAACTACCAGGCTTCAACAAGGACGAGCTAAAGCTGAGCCTTGATGAGGGAGTGCTGTCGATTGTGGCAGAGACCAAAGACGAGGAGCGCAGCTTCCTTGGCAAGCTTGAGCGACGCTTAAAAGTTTCAGACGAGATGGATGTAGAAAACATCTCTGCCAAACTTGAAAATGGTATCTTGTATTTACAGATACCACATCGAGCCAAGGCAGAGCCAAAAACGATCAAGGTAAATTAGCTCATGCCTGATCGGCGTATTGCGAGCTCACCGTGTATTCACGGTGGGCTTGATTGCCGTTTAGTCAATGACTTGCCGTGTTTTACTGGCATCTGCTGTTTTCAGATTGAAGTTTGACTAACTCTGTTTAGAAAGCGGCGACCCGAAAGGATCTTATTTATGAGTAACGAATCCATGCAGCCAGTTGAGGATTATACGAAGCTGGAATCCATTTTTGTGCGCCATCGTAATTGTCTACTGGTGCGCGGGCAGTTCACGCCCATCTATACAGGGTATTACCTGCATCTCATGGAGCATCAATTACGCTATGAGAATAAAATGGATGCAACCCTTAAGGATTTACTCGCTGTCTTGTCTCTGCATTTGACCGCGAGGCCTTGGGCCGAAACTATCGCATGGACAGTCAATCTGCGTGCTCCCAGGGTGAATTATTTTGTGACGGGTAGCAGCACCTTTGAAAACATAACTGGTCGACTGTTCACTAAAGATATCCGCGAGCCAGACCGCAATATGTTCTACAGTCAGACGAGTGTCTCAGGCCAAGAACCACGCACAACGACTGTCGACTTGGATACCAATGACCCCATTGATTGGATTGAGCATTTTTACCAGCAAAGTGAGCAACGGCCAGCTAAGTTCTTCCGGCTTGATGATGAGCATTACGCGCTATTGGTGGCTCAGCCAGATTACGATGAGGAGTGGTTTGCCGAAGTTGATGCCAAAATTGTATCGTCCATCAAAGAGGTGGAACAGACGAAGGTGCTGGAGACCCGCAAGTTTCATTTTAACTGCGGCTGCAGTAAGGAGCGTATTATACCAACTCTGGCATCTTGGAAAAATCGTCTCGATGAACTCTTTCAGGGTGATCAGCAAATCACGGTGAATTGTCCGCGCTGTGGTGCCCATTACCATGTTTCAAGACAGGATCTGAGTCCTGATTAGCCGACTGCACAAAATTGGCGATTGCCCTATGCTTCATAATCCCCTAAATCGTGCGCGCCCATGAACCAAGAAATTGAATCGATCCAGACCGACGCTCTTGCTGCTATTGCTGCTGCGGATGATGAAAAATCGCTTGATGATGCTCGTGTAGCTTATCTTGGCAAAAAGGGCCATCTTACCGCTGCTGCTGCGGGGATGAAGGATCTATCCAAGGAGGACAAGCCTAAGATGGGCCAGCTACTCAATGCGGCTCGACAGGCGATTACTGCGGCACTCGACGAGAAACAAGAGGCGCTTGCTGATGAGGCGGATCGGAAGTCTATTGAGGGTATTGATCTTACATTGCCGGCACGCCCGCTACCTGCAGGTGCAATGCATCCTTTAACTCAGGTCAAGGATCGTGCGATTCAGGTATTACGCCGAATGGGTTTTGCCTTAGCTGATGGTCCCGAGATTGAAACCGAGTTTCACTGTTTTGACGCTCTGAACACACCAGAAGATCACCCGGCGCGTAATGAGAAAGATACGTTTTATTTTGATAGTGGTAAACTACTGCGCACGCACACATCCAGTGTTCAAATTCGAACCATGGAGAAAGCGACTCCTCCTGTTCGAATTATTGCTCCCGGCTCTGCCTATCGCAGAGATGAAATTGATGCGACCCACCTTTCAGTCTTCAATCAGCTTGAGGGGCTTTATGTGGATGAGGATGTAAATTTGGGTGACCTCAAAGGGACGCTCGAGTTCTTCCTTCGCAGTATGTTCGGAGACGAGACAGAGGTGCGATTCCGGCCCCACTTCTTCCCCTTTACCGAGCCAAGCTTTGAGATCGATATCAAACTCCATGCTAAGGGTCAGGAACCAAAGTGGATCGAGATTGCTGGCTGCGGTATGGTCGATCCTGCCGTGTTCGAATCTCTCTGCGAGGTGCGCGGCGATGATGTCTTTTCACCGGATAAGGTGAAGGGCTTTGCCTTCGGTATGGGAATTGATCGCCTCGCGATGATCAAGTGGGGTATTAAGGACATTCGCTTACTGATTGAAAACGATGTTCGTTTTCTCAAGCAGTTTGCTTGAGGTGCATTACTGCCTATTTGAATGCTAATCTACGGTGTCGACTTTGATGGCGTAGGTGTCAATCAGGTGCTGTATTGTTTTGGCTAATTCGTTTTCACCCAGAGGTCGCTTGTAGATAAGTAGCCGGGCAATTTCGCCATCAAATGATTCGAACCCCGGATGCTTAATAGCATCACGCTCTTGGCCGATTACCAGCTTCGAGGAGTTGGCTTGGGGGTTGACGGGGAATACGGTTGAGGCGACCGGCTTTGGCGTGTTGAGATAAAGCTCGGTGAGAACAGAGCCCTTCCCAGCTGCCATTCTTCCGGCTATGACGTAAAACCTCTCTTTCTCAAGTTCTGGACCCAGTAGCAGAGGATTGTTTTGATCGAAGCGACCAAAGGTCACTCCGTTTCTTGGACTTGTCCACAGTGAGTTATCATCCCGCAGGCATGCCCAGAGCCCCTCGTATTTGCCTCCGTTGCGAAGATTGCCAAACAGCGCGTTGACATTTTTAAGACCTACACGTTGCTGGTGCACACTAGCAACACACAGCCACGTGAAGCCTGATCCTGTGATTAGGGAATCGAAGGCGTCTTCATCGTGATTGACCAGTTCTCCTTGCCGAAAAACTAAGGTGCTTTTGCCATTAAGACTGTCAATAGCATTGCGTAATTGGGGGCGCCCTGATCCAGGTGCTTTGCGGCCCTCGTCCTGTTTGACAAAGAGCCGCGCGCTACCTTCAGGCGCTTGATTTTCCCACTGGGCGACCTTATTGCCCTCCTCGAGGCTCACGTCTTTTTCAGCGTCCAAGTCAAGTATCAGCCCCTTGAGCACTGGGAGCTCACCCGCAATGAGGCAGGTTGGCAACAGCATCATGATTAAGATGATCTTCATGGCCGAAGGTGGCTGGGGCTCAGGATGGACTGACACGCAAATGCTCTACGGCCTCTTGTATATCTTCCAGAGTGACCTTGGAAGATACCTCAGCCACGCCCGGAGCGCTGAGGAGAACAAATTTGATGCTGCCGCCTGAGAATTTCTTGTCGCGGCTGAGCTTATCCATGATTACCTTCGTGCTAATGTCCTCAGGTAGGCTGAGAGGTAGTTGGAATTTCTCCAGCAGAGAAAGGATGCGTTGGCTGTGGTCAGCAGCAAGGCCATTGATTTTCTCTGACAAGTAGAGGGCGGCTCGGATACCAAGAGAGATGGCCTCACCGTGCAGCATCGCTCCATAGGGAAGGGCAGCTTCAATGCCGTGACCTATTGTGTGACCGAAGTTGAGCAGAGCACGGGTGCCAGATGTCTCACGCTCATCTTCCTCTACGATGCGAGCTTTGATGGCAAGGTTACGTGCTAAAAGGTCGGCGGAGGGGTGCTGGTCCCCTGGGTCGAGACTGCTCAGGTCATCGATCATTGCAGCATCACGGATCGCGGCGTGCTTGATAGCTTCGGCATAGCCTTCACGATATTCTCGACCGGGGAGTGTATCAAGAGTAAGAGGGTCGACGATTACCAGCCTTGGTTGGTGAAAGGCTCCAATGAGGTTTTTGCCCTCCGAGGCGTTGACGCCTGTTTTCCCTCCAGCTGAGCTATCCACTTGGGCGACAATCGTGGTTGGAATCTGCACGAAGGGAACGCCCCGGTAAAAGATGGCGGCAACAAAGCCCGCGAGATCTCCAACAACACCACCACCTAGTGCGATGACAAAAGATGCGCGGTCGTGGTCTGCACGATTTAGTTCACTGCATAGTTCGGCAGCTTGGGACATTGATTTGCTCGCTTCGCCAGCCCTCACGGTGTGTAGGCTCGCCTCAATTTCCACATCAGCGAGATTGCTGACAAGGCGGTCAGCAAAGTGTGGCCCAACATTACTGTCGGTAATGATAGCCGCCTTGCCCGATAAACCACATTCACGAATCAATTCACCTGCGTGATCGAGTAGCTTGTCTTCGACGAGGATATCGTATGATCGCTCAGCGAGATCTAGATGAACAGTGGGCATGAAAGTATAGGAGAGTGATTGGTGATAAGTGAGGCGCTCTTGGGAGACAGCTTGCTACTTGGATTGCTCAAGCATTTTGAGTAAGGGTGCTTCGGCACGTTTTCTGATGTCCTCTGGCAGTTGAACTTGTGGCTCAAGTGCATCGAGGCAGTCGTGAAGTTTTTGAAGAGTATTCATCTTCATAAAGTGGCAGTCATTACATGCGCAGCGGTCTGTTGGCCCTGGGATGAGGTTTTTATCAGGAGCTTCTTTTTGTAGGCGGTGAAGCATGCCGCTCTCTGTGACTACAATGATGTTTTCCACTGGTGAGTTTTGGCAGTAGGTAACCATCTTTTCTGTGGAGCAGACTTCATCAGCTAGTAGACGCACAGCCGTGGTGCACTCAGGATGGGCAACGACCAGTGCGTCGGGGTATTCTGCTTTAATCTTGTTAATGGAGTCACGGGTGAATTCAACGTGAACATAGCATGCTCCTTGCCAGAGATCCATCTTGCGACCGGTTTGCTCCATCACCCAAGCCCCAAGGTTGGCGTCTGGCACAAAGAGGATTGGCCGATCTTCTGGTGCTTTGTTGACAATTTTAACGGCATTGCCTGATGTGCAGATGACATCACATAGCGCCTTCACACCTGCAGAGCAGTTGATATAGGCTATGACGTAGTAATTTTTTTCTTGGTTGTCGTTGAGAAATTTTTCCAAATCCTCGGCTGGGCAGGACTCTTCCAGAGAACAGCCGGCATCCTTATCTGGTAACACGACTGTCTTCTCGGGGTTCACAATCTTGGCGGTCTCCGCCATAAAATGCACTCCACAGAATGCAATGACATCGGCGTCTGTCTCTTGGGCACGATATGCAAGGCCCAGAGAGTCACCCACATAATCCGCGATGTCTTGAATATCTCCCGTCTGGTAGTTGTGGGCGAGGATGACTGCGTTGCGCTCTTTCTTTAGGCGCAATATTTCGTCACGAAGATCTAGGGCTGTGCTCGACATGGCTGGATGTTTGGTACTGCAGCGCCAGGAGTCAAGCAGGTAGTGGAAAAGCGTAGTGCCTAGATGCTCTCAGTAATGGCTAAGGCACTGTTATTGTTGAATGGAAATTTGACCGTTGTGACGAGCCCCTTTGTCGATAGTCATGTTGGCCACAACAATATTTCCATTCAGCACAGCTTTCTTTTTGAGGTGTAATTTGCCACGGCAAATGAAATGTCCTGTTACATGGCCATCGATGATGGCTTCTTCACATTCAACTTCGTTGGCAAAGGCTACATCCGCGCGTTTATCAATGATGAGGCGGCGACAACTGACATGCCCCATGATTTTACTGTGGCTGTTAAGTGTGATGTCTCCTGAGCAATCAATACCACCTTTGAGTGTGCCAAGAACTACAATATCATGACAGCGCACGGTGATATCAGTCACAGTGGCTTTTTTTTGAATGATGACATTGCCTCTTGTTTCAATGCGTCCATTCCAATGGGTGCTGATGATGTAGTTTTTCAAACTGACATAGGCACCGCAAGCAGGACAGAGTGTTGAGCTAGCCTCTGCAGGGGCGTCGTGCTCGTGCTCACAATTTAAGCATTTAATCTTTCTACGCTCGATTTTACGCTGAAAAAATTGACTCGCTGAGGACACTTTTTTGGTCAGTTGAGCTCGTAGGTCATCGATTTGGCCGAGCGCTTCGGTGTGCCGTTTGGATGCCGGTGTTTCCGGTTGGTGATCCGATGTATCTTGTGGGCTGTCAGTTGTATTCGGGCCGGGCACCTGACCGTCACGAGTTGCCATGTTGTTTGCTTGTTTCGAGCTGGCAGAGGGGAAAGGGTTTTTGGGAATGTTGCTATCAGTGACTGCTTTGCCGTCGATGATTTTGTAATGGCTTCTGCAGCTTCGACAATAAGTTGATACGGCTATTTTAGACTCTGGCTGTTGATGTTTACACTCGGGACATGTCATCATGCTTGTATCTCTCTTTTTGACTGGTTGTTGGCCAGTCTGGAGATTTTTCTTAGGAAAGAAGAGAGACATCGAGTGAGGTATTTAAGAGGGAATTCCCTTTAGTATAAGCCAAGAGACGTGACCAAATCAATGGTAATGTAGCCGGGCTGAAAAAAACCCACCTACCAGTCGTGAACCGGAGGCGGGCTGAAATTGTTATGCGCTCAATTTGATTAGCTAGAAACCGCTTTGTTGCCAGCGTTTGATTGGCTGGTCAGAGGCAATTCGCTGGTGCTATTGTCTTCGCTCGGCTTTTTGGCAGCGGAATCTTTAGCTGCAGTGTTCTTGGCGTTGCTGGAACTTACAGATGCTGCTGGAGATGCGCTTGCTTGAGGCTTTACGGATGGGCTACCAACGGTTGACTTACCCACGAAGATAGCACCAGGTTCAATAGAGAGGGATGCGGCTTTTATGTCACCCACCAGCTCAGCGTTTGCTTTGAGCTCAACGATGTCTGTAACTTCAATATTGCCATGAACTTTGCCGTAAATGATAACTGAACGAGTTTTGATTTCGGCTTTGATGCGGGCGTTCTCACCAACAGTAAGTGCCCCATTAGAAGAAATGCTGCCGTCGATTTTGCCGTCGACTACTAGATCGTTTGAAAACTTGATGCTACCCTTGATTTCCACATCCGTGCTCAGCACATTGCGGCCACTCGGAGCAGGATTTGATTGACGGGAGGGAGCAGGAGCGCTGCTTGGGGCCTTTGGTGCTGATGTTGAGGCACTTGGGGCTTTTTCTTCAGGAGCGGAGCCCACTGACGAGATTCCATTTTCTGGTTTTTGTCCTATTACTTTTTGAAACACGGTGACTTTTTTGGGTTGGCTTTAAAATTGAAAGCAAAAGCGCCTTACACACAAGGCAAAACGCAAAAAACTAAGGCTTCCTTTCGAATTATTCTGCTTTTTTTGCAGCTGGATCTGCTGGCGCTGCCTCGGGTAGGACTTCTGCAGGGGCTTGCTCCGCCGCAGAGGTATCTGAAGTAGACGGTGTTGACTCAGCGCCAGGTGCTGCAGATGTGTCTGGTGCCTCGAGTTTGAGGGGTGTGAGTTTTGGAGCGTCCTCCGTTTTTGGCAATGTAGGCTTTATTTTTTGCGGAGGCTTAGCATTTACCAACGCGAGGCGAGCAGAAGCCAAGCTCTGGAAAGCATTACCGTAGCCTGCTTCATCGAGTTGAGCCTTTTCATACCACTCGGCAGCTTTCTTGGTGTCGCCAGCCGCTTTGGAGATGTCTCCCAATGCGATTGCAGCCATTGGAGCGATGTAGCTGTAAGTGTCATTCTCAGCTACTTCAGCTAGGATATCACGCGCTTGATCGGTGTTTCCCTGATCCAGTAGACGTAGGCCGAGGCTTGTTTTAGCTGTGCCTATGGAGGGATGTTCTGGGTAGGAGGCAATAAACTCTTCAAGTGTAGTGATGGAATCATCTTTGGACTCAGACCATTGAATGTCCGCCAGTAGTAGGCGAGCGCTCGCGGCGGCATTGCTTTCAGGCCATGTCTTGATCACTTCTTCGTAATCATCTGATTGTTGTGATGATAGAAGTGCTGCACCTGCATCATTGGCTTTTGCTTGGGCAAGTCCATCGTAAATAACGTAAGCGACGACGCCGATACCTAAGAGGATGGCCAGAATAATGATCTTGGTCTGGTGGTTATCCAAAAATTGATCGAGTTTGCTCGGCCCTAAGTCGATTTCTGCGATGGGAACACCCGTGTCTGGGGTCGGATTAGATGATGAATCAGCCATGGTATCTGTGGTTTGTGAACTTTGGTGAAAGTGCGTATATTGGCGGGTGATAGCCGAGGATCAGCATCATGGCAATTGAATTTAGTATTTATCATTGATGGTTTATGATTTAGAACGATGGCCGTGCAAGAGGTGAAACAGACAATAAACTCAGAGCCCAGGCGTATGGATGGCTTGCTCTATGGCATCCTAGATACTGGCTATGTGCAGCCTGAGCGAATGAGCCAAGTGGCAGAGGCTCTTTTAGCCGGCGGGGTAGGAGCCCTGCAGTTGCGTGCGAAAGGTTACGATTGTGCCGGTGTGATCAAGCTCGTACGCGAACACTTGCCACAATTGGCAGAGCGATGTGAGGCCTATGGCATTCCTTTTGTCATCAATGACTTTGCCGAGGCAGCCCTCGAGTTGAATGCAACAGGTTTACACATCGGGCAAGACGATGGCTCGCTCGAGGGAGTGAGAAAGATTGTGGGTGAACACATGCTGGTCGGCAGATCGACCCACTCACTTCATCAAGCTCGAGCCGCGCTCGATGAAGGTTTTGATTATATTGGCTTTGGCCCGCTGTTTCCAACACCGACAAAAGAAGGGCGTCCCGGGATTGGCATCGAGCAGGTATCACAGGTGGAAAATGAGATTGGTGGAGAGATTCCTGTGTTTTGCATCGGTGGCATCAAACCGCAAAATCTGGAATTGGTTCTTGCCTCAGGGGCACGTCGTGTGGTCATTGTTTCTGCGTTACTGCAGGCCGAGGATGTTACAAAAGCTACCGAGCAAGTTGTTACACAATTGTGCGCTCATTGATGCAGGCCACTTACGACCCTTATACATTATGTCTATTATTATCGGCGGAACCATCGCCATCGACAACGTCTCTACTCCTAGCGCTAAAGCCGAAAACCTTCTAGGTGGCTCTGCTGCTTATGCTTCCTTATCGGCGAGTTATTTTTGCAAGCCGGCTCACTTGGTTGGTGTGGTTGGGCACGATTACCCAGAACAACACCTCAGTATGCTCGAGGGTCGTGGAGTTTCACTGGCTGGTGTAGCGCGATCTGAGGGAGAGTCATTTACTTGGACCGGTGAATATCATGAAAACATGAATGACCGAACGACTCACCGAGTGGGGCTGAATGTATTGGAAAGCTGGCATGTTGAGATCCCTGACGGAATTTCTGATAGCCGCATTGTAGTTCCTGCTAACATGTCACCTGACAATCAAATTCAAATGCTTGATCAGTGCACGGCTACTGAAAAGTTCGTCATTGCCGACACCATGGACCTATGGATTGAGATAGCCAGCGAGCGCCTCGATGAGGTGATGCAGCGTATTGATCTACTCGTCATTAATGAAGGCGAGGCACGTGAGTATGCAGGAGTGAACAACTTGATTCTAGCTGGGGAGAAGCTGCTTGAAAAGGGGCCTCGCTACGTGGTGATTAAGTTGGGTGAGTTTGGCGCCATTCTTTTTGGCCCAGACAGCTCGATCTTCCGTTTCCACGCATGGCCCTTGCGTGAGATTGTTGACCCTACTGGAGCGGGGGATACCTTCCTCGGTGCGATGGGTGGTTACCTAGCCTCAATAGGAGGTATTGATTTTTCTTTTGAGCAAATCAGAGATGCCATTTTACGCGGTTCAATCCTCGCCAGCTTCACCTGTGAAGACTTCTCCACCCGCAGACTTGAGACCGTCACCGAGCAGCAGATCCATGAGCGGCTTGAGGGACTCAAAGCAATGAGCCACTGGGATTAATGCTAGGCGTAAATTCTTGCTTGTGCGTAGGCACGTTCTGACTAGTTTGCTGCATCTAAGGAGGGATGGCTGAGTTGGTTTAAGGCGCTCGATTCGAAATCGAGTGTAGGTTTATAGCCTACCATGGGTTCGAATCCCATTCCCTCTGCCAGAGCCCGGCTCACTTTCAAGTGGTTCGGGCTCTGGTATTTAGGACGTGGGGTGAAGCCCCTTTGCGAGCGACGCGAGTAGGGGTTTGAACGCACTCGCCAGTGCGTGGGTCACGCATTTTACTGGATTATAAATCCCGAGGAGGATTTCTGCTAGCCCGCATAGCCTTCGTGGAATGGAGGTAATCCCATTTCCTGTGCCATTTTCATGGTTTGCAATCAGCTGTCAAAAAGCCGCTGGATTTCCTTGTGAGGCAGCCATGTGTAATCACCTTCCTTCAGTTGCGTGAGTTTTTTCTGAACGTCAATGGGCAGTTCGTTAATGACTTGATTTGCTTGTTCAGCGGGAATGGCCAAGTTCCACATGTCACAATCCTCCTCGTTTACTAGTTTGCTAATTG
>CBFHPA010000053.1:0-12411 GCA_965657565.1 Oceaniferula sp. | reverse complement strand
TGATTAGCATCACTCAATGTAGAACCCATGTATAAACTGTGTTTTTGAGCTAACAAATTGAGACCATTGTGGCCACGGAGAGACTTCTTACCGGCAGCGCCACGCTGCTGATTGACCAATGCATATACCTGTTCCGCAATGGCACGCTCATCGGCTGATACGGTTAAAGCTGCAGATGACGGCTTGTTCGGAGCCGTAAGGTTTGATGCACATGAAGCCAAGAGAAAGCTCAATGCGGCTGAGGTTGTAAGGGTGAATAACTTATTCATAGTGAATCATCTTTACTCCTCAGTAATCAAGATGTCTATAATATTTCGCTTATTGTAATTTATAGTTTTAATTAATTTCTAGGTTGTGTTTTTTTGTAAAAAAATAGGCGTTTGCAGCGTTCTTTTTACAAAAAATGACACCTAAATTACAGCTGTGTTTTTAGAATCGGTTATACTTGCAAGCTTGCGGTGCCAACATAACATCACGCATGCCAAAAATTAGCAGCCCTATTGTTTTCATTTACAGTCTCAGCATCTGTATTGCTATTCCTTGCTTATTGAGCTCATGCGGATCAAATAAAAATCAATTACCGCTCTCTTCGGCTCTCAATAATGATGTCACTAACCGTGACGCAAATCTTATACTTGAAAAAGCTAGAGCCTACGAAACAAGCGGCAACATCAAAAAAGCCATCGATACTTTCCGCGATGTAAGCAAAGAATACCCGCGCACAAATGCAGCCGCCGAGGCTCGTTTTGCTGAGGGTCGCCTGCTCGATCAAAAAGGCGATCTGCTCAAAGCATTTGATGCCTACCAGGATCTGATCGCCAATTACCCGCGCAGTCGCCACTATTCTTCCGCATTGAAGCGACAGCGCGCCGTTGCCATGGATGCCGTAGAAGGTGTCATTCAAAACAATTTTCTTGGTATGAAAACCAAAATAAGCCCTGAAAAAACAACAAATATGCTAGCGAATGTGCGGGACAACGCACCCCAAGCGCCAAGTGCAGCCGAGGCCCAATACAACATCGGTCGTGTCTGGCAAAAAGATGGTAATGCACAGAAAGCCTTATCTGAATACCTTCGCATTTCTACCGATTACCCAGACAGCTCCTATGCCCCAGAGGCTCAATATCAAAGAGGTCAAATTCTTATCATGAAGGCAAAAAAGGGAAATCAAAACAGCGCTCATCTTAATCAAGCCAAAGATATTTTCCAAGACCTCATTGAGAGATACCCCAATCACAAAAGATCTTCCGATGCCCGCAAAAGCATATCTAATTTAGCTGACCAAGACATACAACGCAGTTTCGACACTGCGGAATTTTATCGTAAAAAAGGCGACAATGATTCTGCTGTTTTTTACTACAAGGAAGTTATTCGTAATAGTCAAGGTGGGCCACTGCATGATCGTGCGGCAAGTCGTATTGATGAAATCAGCCGTTAAACCCTCATAAGGTAATCATGGTGTTACCTTTGAAGTCACAGAGTTTCATTCTTCCATGACAAAATTAATTCTTATCCTATGCCTACTATCAGCCTCGTGCACTGGTTACCAAATGGGCGGGTCCAAGCCGGCAAATCTCAGCCACGTAAAAAGCATTCACGTTCCTCTGCTTCAGAATGACACACTCTTTGTCCGAGCCGAAACACATGCCACCAACAGCCTAGTCGATGCATTGACACGTGATGGCACCTACCAAATAGCTTCTGCAGAATCAGCCGATGCCATTTTAAAGGGTAACATCACTCGCCTTGATTATGGTCAAGTCAGTTCCATACGATCAGATAGTTTACGATCAGAAGAGTTGAGCCTCACAGTTTACATAAATTGGTCACTAACTGACACCTCAAGTAGGTCCCGCACTCTGGTGAGGGGTAGCTCAACGGGGCGTAGCACTTTCTTTGCACGTGGTAATCTAAACACCGCACGCACCAATGCACTACCAGATGCTCTACAGCGAGCATGCGATTCCATCACATCTCGCTTAGCTGACGGGTTTTAAGCACTTCGTAAAGACTGTATCATCATCGTGATATCATTTGTTCCAACGCCCATAGGCAATCGTGCTGACATCACCCTGCGTGCCATAGAGGTCTTAAAGAATGCTGACCTCATTGCATGCGAAGACACTCGTCACTCTAGACCACTACTACTGCATCATGATATTGATCGGCCTCTCATTTCGCTGCATGATCACAATGAAGTTCAAAGAATTGACGAGTTGATATCCAAAGCGAAACAGGGGCTTCATATCGCAACGATTTCGGACGCTGGTATGCCTCTCATCTCAGATCCAGGGTATAGACTCCTGCAAGCATGCATCGATGAGGAGATAGCCTATACTGTTTTACCAGGCCCCTCTGCTGTTCTTACCGCGCTCGCAGGCTCCGGCTTGCCTGCTCACTCGTTTCGTTTTGACGGCTTTCTACCCGTTAAAAAAGGCAAACGAAGAAAGAGCCTCGAAAATGCAGTACAGTCAGAGACAACTGCTATGTTTTTTGAATCACCGCACCGCATCATATCAACGATGGAGATACTCACTGACATCAGTCCAAATGTGAGAGTCTGTGTCGCACGCGAACTAAGTAAAAAATTTGAGACTTATCACCGGGATACCTCTGCGAATTTATTATCTCAATTTAGGGAGAAAAAACCGAAGGGTGAGATAGTCATACTTATTGATGGGACCTCCGTTAAATAGCTTAGTATTCATCAGATATTGATACTCAAAAAATACGAGTAACTAAATTCCATTGATTATGAGCTTTATGCATTATCATCAAGATATGTTGATATTCTTTTTTAAAAAAATACCTCTATTTACCCCCAGAAAATGGGTAACTGAGCCTCGGTGACCATAATTGTTTTGTTACAAACATGAGGAGATGAGTTAATAGTCATGCTTTCCCAAAGGCCAGCTTCCCCAAGCTGTAATTCTCACTTCCCCTCCAAAATTATGCTAGAAATTTCAAATAACACTAAAAATGTATCTTGGTCTAATCGCCCTAAGAAAAACCGCTGGTTTTTCTACATGAACACCGTTATCGCTATAGTCGTTCTAAGCGCCATATTCATCCTCAAAGATAGCACTTCTCTTTATCAACCAAGGTCTGCATACGACGTAGCTTATGTAGAGGATTCAAGTAAAGAGAAAGATCCCAAGATGCTTCACAATGGCATCATGTATACCGAAGCAGCTCGTGCACATGCCTACAGGTCCATCATCAGGCAGAGCAATGGCACCTTCGCCATAGGTCTTATGGTATCACTCGCTTTCATGGCAAACTCGATTTATATTTTCAAGCTGGTCAACCGCCAGAAAGTCCCAGCTGAAGTGTAACCTTCACTTCGCCATTCAGATAACCTAGATGGTTATGTAAAAAGCGCCGGCAGCCCTGAGAAGGCTTCGGCGCTTTTATCTTACCTGGCTACTAGCGTTGTAGCAATATCTCATCGCCGACCACGACTAGATCAATGCTGCCGTTCAGCGTTTTATCCAGAAACGGCGAGTTCTCACTCTTAGAGCGCATGAAATCTGCACTGAATGTTGTCTCTCCCTCTGGGTCAAAAAGAATAAAATCAGCCTTAGCCCCCTCTTCAATGGGAACTGGCTCGAGCCCCATCATTCGACGAGGCTCAGCAGAGTAGCGATTTACAAGTAAGCTCCAGCCAAATTCACCCTCATTGATGAAGTGGTGGAACAGTGACACGACTGCTGTTTCAAGACCAGTAATGCCATTGGGCGCATTGACAAAATCCTGCTCTTTTTCGAAAGGTGTATGCGGCGCATGATCTGTGGCAATGATATCAAAAACTCCATCCTTAAGCCCCTCTAATAACGCTGCGTTATCTTCACTAGTCCGCAATGGTGGATTCATTTTGTAATGCGTATCGTAATTACCAATATCCTCCTCGTTAAAAAGTAAATGGTGAGGAGAAACTTCGGCGGTAACTTTTGCCCCCATTTGCTTCCACCAGCGAATCGTTTCCATGCCTATTTTACTGGATACATGCGGTATGTGCAGCCGAGCACCTGTAGCATGAGCAAGCCGAATATCGCGATCCATGCAAATCTCTTCGCTGCATGCGGGGGTACCTTGGATACCGAGCTTATAACTGACCTTGCCCTCATTGAGGGCTCTGGGACCGGAAAGCTCTAACACCTCGCAATGACTGGCAAAAAAACAATCAAACTCCCCGGCGTATTCCATCGCCCGTTTGAGTAACATCATATCTGGCACAGCATCACCATCATCAGTAAGCATCTTAACCCCCAACTGAAGCATGCCGTCGATACCTGCTAGCTCCTTGCCTTCACGACCCTTGGTAATACAGCCAGAAGTATACACAGGAATGCGCGAGTCCCTTTCTGCGATTTCATAAATAGTGCGAACCATTGCTGCTGAATCAATGGCTGGAGATGTATTCGGCATGAGAACGACACCTGTGACTCCTCCATTGATTGCCGCTTCTGTACCGGTCTTGATAGTCTCCTTGGCCTCCTGACCTGGCTCGCGCATATGGATATGCGTATCGAACATGGCAGGCGATAATATTTTCCCTGAGCCATCTATGACATGACTGTCAGGTTCAGCCGCAATCTCCTGCCCTATCGATTTAATGACCCCATCCTGTACCAGGACATCAGCTAACACTAAGTCATCATTGTCCTCTGATGCAATCCTCGCGCTTTTAATAAGTAATGATGACATGATAATTGATCGGTCTATTGCTCTTTTACAACCCCGTCCTGACCTGTATCTGGCTTCAGCCAATAGAGCACAGCCATGCGAGCTGCGATACCATTCTCAACCTGTTGGTCGATGAGGCAGCGCTGGTAATCCATAACGTCGTCACAAAGCTCTACTCCCCGGTTCACTGGTCCGGGGTGCATGATGTAGGTGCCTTGGTCCGCAATGCGCTTGAACCTCTCTTGAGTCACACCATACAGCTTTGTGTACTCTCTCAAACTAGGGAAAAACGGAGCGCTCTGTCTTTCCATCTGGATGCGGAGCAAATAAATAGCATCAGGCGCCCATTTCATCGCCTCATCGTAATCAGTAAATTTTTTAATTTCGCTGGGGCCATATTTTGGAATCAAAGATCCTGGCCCCAACCAGGCTACTTCCACTCCCAGTTTACGCATCAAAGTGGACGTTGAACGAGCGACCCTGCTGTGGAGAATATCTCCAACCAACAGAATCTTCTTCCCTGCAGGCTCCGGAAAGACCTCTTTGAAAGTAAAACCATCCAAAAGTGCCTGCGTTGGGTGCGCATGAGCACCATCACCAGCATTAATTACACTGGCCTTGGTGGCTCGTGCTATCGCTAGCGGAATCCCAGCCATCTGATTGCGGACGATAATGTAATCAGTGCGCATCGCCTGGAGCGTCGCTATGGTATCTCGAACCGATTCCCCTTTTACAACTGATGACTGGGGCACATCAAAAGTCGTAACATCAGCAGAAAGTCTTTTGGCTGCAACCTCAAACGAAGATAAGGTCCTCGTACTTGGCTCGTAGAACAGAGTAAGGACAGATTTACCTTTGAGCGCTGGCACCTTTTTGACTGATCGAGTAAAGAGCTCTTTAAAAGGAGCTGCCTGATCGAGCAAATGCTCGATTTCCTCTCGACGGAGAGATTCAATGTCTAATAGATCTTTACGCGTCATTAAGTGTCTGATCGAACTGACGTCTACTTACACTGTTATGCCGTGATACACAAGCAATGATATAGCTCTATATTTATTGTCTCTCTGAAAGCTGTCGTTGCCTGCTCTCTGATTTGAATACGCTTGGACTACTTATTTCGCGTCACTTCCACGAAATCAATTCCATCCGTCTCCTTTAACTTCACATCGACGTAATCCAAACGCTGTGTTTCAAGCTGTATCCCTACATAATTAGGAGCAAACGGAAGCTCTCGGTGACCACGGTCTATTAATACTGCCAGCTCTATTTCAGAGGGCCTTCCATAATCCATTATTGCATCAATAGCTGCCCGCACAGTACGGCCTGTAAATAACACGTCATCCACCAAAATAATTTTAGCTTTATCTACCGCAAACGGTAAGTCACTACCTTGCAGCTTAGGATTTGAGCTTAAGTGAGCTAAATCATCTCGATAAAGTGAAATATCCAGTATTCCAAGCGGAACCTCAAGACCAGCATTCGATAGCCGCTCCAAAATTCTTGCAGCCACCTCATCTCCTCTACTGCGGACACCCACGAGGACGAATTGGCTATTTGGGTTAGCTTGTTTAATTTGGTCAGCTATAGCATCGATACCTTTGCTGATATCTGTTTCTGTGAGAGTGGTGGACATAAGTCTATTGGTTACGGCTCAGGAAAAAAATGACGTTTTACTGTCAAGAAGACAGCATTGAGTAACTCCCACCAATCATATTTGCAAGCAGATTGAAATTCTTGGGACATCATATTCATACCCATGTCATTGAATCTTCGCTTCCCCTTTATTCATCCTCTGCTACCCAAATATTGCGAAATTCAATTGGATCACCGTGCCATTGAATGAGGATGGGCGCTTTTTCGGGGTGATTATCGGGATAAGTAGCAAGCCGCTTGTGAGTTGTTGGACCATGAAGCTGCTGACGATCATGCACTTTAACTCCATTATGTATCACCGTTATAACGGCTGGCTTATCGACTCCATTCTCTCCATAAATTGGAGCTTCAAAAATAATATCATAGCTCTGCCAATGACCCTGCGGCACAGATGCGTTTACACGTGGAGGATACTGGCCGTAAATAGCGGCTGCCTGACCATCAGCATAAGTTACATTATTATAACTTTCCTGCACCTGTATCTCATAGCGACTCATTAGAAATATCCCGCTATTACCCCCCTGCTGCCCATTCACCTTTCGGCCTGCAGGGACTCTCCACTCCACATGAAGTCGACAACTACCGAAGCTCTGTTTAGAACGGTTGCTGCCAGGCGAAGCAATCATCACTCCGTCCTTCACTTTCCACGCCTTCGTGAAGGAGTCCGTATTTTTACCGTCAAATAATATCACTGCACCCACAGGCGCTTTGGTACAGACTGCGCCCGCAGTTTTTACTTTCTTAGGGTGTGGCCGATCAATTTGATGAACTGTGTAATCACTCCATGGCTGTTTGGGAGTGTCATACTTTTCGGGTTGAGCCTGTGCACCTGTGCCAAGCAACAGAAGCCATACAGAAGAGAAAACACAAGCATGAGATAATAGCGGTCGGCATTTGATGATCATGATATTTAATAATTTTAATTTGGCAATTAACAGAAAACTCACAAGCTGAAAGTTATCCTTTTCGGAACCCAGCTTTCAATTCCTTAATACTAGTCGCTCTTAATACCAGGATAAGTAGTGCATAGGTTAAGATGCCAAAACCTATGAGAAACGCTAGACACATACACTGTTTCCAAAACGCCTCCTCGAACCACGCACCAAGAAGTTGATAACCAACCCAAACCAGCCCACCCATAACAATACTGGCAAGGCAAATGCGCAAAGCTTTTGACCAAAAATCCTTATCTACATGAACAAGGCCTCGCAGCCCACGCGCCAGCATCATTACATTCGCCCATGCTGCAATCGTTGTGGCAATAGCTATTCCTACATGTCCAAGACTACTGAATAAGGCCAAACTCACCACGATGTTTACCAGCACTGTAATACCCGCCATTATCATTGGCGCACGCGTATTTTCCCGGGCAAAAAATCCAGGTTGCAGCACCTTAATCAACACATACCCGGGAAGTCCGAGCGCAAAGCCCCGGAGTGCCATACTTGTCTGATATACATCATCTGCGGTGAACTCTCCTCGTTGGAAAAGCACCTTAATAATGGGCTCAGGAATAACAATCATCGCGATTGCCGCGGGAAAAGTAATCAACAGGCCAAGCTCCATACCTCGTACCATGCTATCAGATGCACCTTTCGGATCATCCCGCCTGACCAATCTGGTCACTTCGGGCAAAAGCACCACGCCTAAGGCAATTCCTATCATACCCAAGGGGAGCTGATAAACTCGATCCGAATAATAAAGCCAAGAAATAGCTCCTTGTTTAAAGGATGCGATTATACCCCCTACAAGCAAATTGATTTGCTGAATACCCGCCGCCAAAACACCAGGGCACATCAGCAAGAATAGCCGCTTGATCGAGCCGTCAAAAACCGGCTTCTGTAAACTAACTCGATATCCATTCTTCCAGCAAGTGGCGTAAAGCATCATAAACTGCAAAACACCTGCAATGGCAACACACCATGCCAATACATGGGCTGGAACATCTGAATGTTGCCACGCGACAAAAACCCCAAGACCGGTTAAAAAAACAATATTCAATAAAATGGGGGCCGCAGCAGGCACTCCAAAAATCTTGAACGTATTAAGAACACCACTCAAATGCGCTACGAGCGCCATAAACAATAGATAGCAAAAGGTAATTTGCGACAGCCTCACGGTCAGATCAAAAGTATCAGGGTGATTACGGTAGATTTTGAGCTTACCATCAAGGTTATCGTCAACAAGGGGACTGCTGGTAATCAACTCCCCTTCAAACCAACCATACTCATGCCCCTTAGGCAGCTGTATCGTTGCGTCACTGCCATGCTGGATGAAGGCGACATCATCCCGTCCCAGAGCCATTCCCGCTATCGGGTCGTTACTGGAAGAGAGCGAATTCACCTCCAGCTCCCGAAAATCATTCAAACTATGCGACTCGCCCCGAGAACCATGTCCAAAAATATTCAACAACTGCTGAGGCTTCTTTTTTACAAGGCGCAGCTTAGCAAATTCTTGCCGTGATTTAGAATCACCGGCATCGAGGCGCATACAAATCACCCGAGAGCCATCAATCTCCATCGAAAACGGCTCAGCATTATTCGTGTCGACTGATGAAACCAAGGGCATCTCGACCTTAGCTTTAAAACCCGGCACAACCACGCCCATGATCCAATGCATGCATGGGATGGCAACAATGGTTAATGCAATCAAAGTGACCAACAAAGTAGAGAAAGCATTAGAGGCAAATTTCATCGCCTCCTCCTTGCCGTCCTTCTCCAGGCGACGGCCGAACATTGGCACGAATGCAGCATTGAAAGCGCCTTCACCAAAAATACGTCGAAACAGATTAGGGAAGCGAAATGCTGAGAAAAAGGCATCTCCTAGCAAGCCTGAACCCAAATACCTAGCAATGAGTATATCACGCAAAAATCCAAGCACACGACTTATAGCCGTGAAACCGGATACTTGCATCAGTGAACGTATCATCAATTGTAAAACTTTTGGACCTTATGCAACGAAAACCTACACTAGCGAACACTTGCTCGACGAAGCTTGTCCATCATCGCTACACCCAAGCCTGTTTCTGACACAGGTTCAGCAATAATTTCATCCACTCCACTCTCATCTAGCATCCGCAACACATAGAAAAACCTCACGGCTGCTTCGGCAAGCTTGCCATTCCCCGGAGATAACTCCTCTACCACAGCCCAATCATGCAACCCTATAAAACCCGCTTTCTCAGAGCCACAATAACTGAGTAAACCATACTTTTTGCCCGACTCCGGATTAAAATCAGATGGCTTTGAGAGCAAACGCAGAGGTGTAACGGGAGCGTAATGGCTTGCCAACTGACCGGGGGCCTCGGGAGCCTCCACGGAACGATTCGTCTTTGCCTTCACCACTTTACCAAATCGCTGCAACATTTCCTTTGTCACTGGGCCTGCCCTCAGCACATGAATCAACACTCCTTTTTTACCCGCATCAGCAGAGAGCTCAGGGCGTATGATAGTGCTTTCCAAGCCCTCCCTGCATGCTCCTCCGTCAATGATCATAGGAATACGTCCCGCCAACTCTTTCTCCACAGCACTGGCTGAAGTCGGACTAATGCGACCAAACCTATTCGCACTCGGAGCTGCAATGGGCCGCCCCAATTTACGCACGACGGCTTTCATGATCGGGTGAGCACTCATCCTGACAGCAACTGACGACAATCCACTCGTCACTATATCTGGCACGCATTCTTTTTTCGGCAATACGAGAGTCAACGGCCCAGGCCAATGAGCCTTCATCAGCTTATTGACAACCTCTCTCAATGACTCAGCTACATCGGCAACCTCATCAAGTTGCTCGTATGATCCAACATGTACAATGAGAGGGTCAAATTCAGGGCGCTCCTTAGCCTCAAAAATCTTAGCCGCTGCATCTGCATTAAGCGCATCTGCGCCCAGACCATACACAGTCTCTGTCGGAAGAGCCACCAGCTGGCCATCTTTCAATAGCTCAACAGCCAAATCAACAATCTTGTTTTGCTCTGCAGGATCAGAAGCATCAATCATACGGGTATCAATCACGCTTTTTGAATTAACGCAGTCTGGATGAAATTAGAAGCTTAATACACTTTTCGTTTTCCTCCCAGAAAGAGACAAAAAACAACCTAGCAACCATCATTATATGTGTTTGGGGTCTAACGTGCATAAGCCGATGACAATTTTTCTGTTTTTCCCTATCGCATCATCAGTGACATGCATTTATCATATCTTGGATGGAATCAGAAACCCAGATTAGCTCTAAAAGCCAACAAACTATGAGGAACATCATACTGGTCGGTTTCATGGGCTCTGGCAAATCAAGCATTGGCAGGGAGTTGCACCGCAACCTCGGCTATGAGCTCATCGATACTGATCACGTCATTGAGCGGCAAGTCGGCAAATCTATTCCTGAAATTTTCGAGCAAGATGGTGAAAAAGCCTTTCGCCAATATGAGACTGAGCTACTTGAACAATTAAAGCGCAACCAAATCAGCAAGCACATCATTTCAACTGGTGGCGGCATGGTTTGCTCGCTCAAGAATCGATCACTTCTGAAAGAACTAGGCTTCGTCGTCTGGCTACAGTGTTCAGGCCAAGAAATCCTCGAGAGAACCTCACAGAATAAAAATCGACCTCTTCTCCAATGTGAGGATCCCATGAATGCAATCGAAACCCTTCTATCGGAGCGGTCACCTTTTTATCAAGAAGCCGCCCACTTAGAGGTTAAGACCACAGGTTTGAGTGTTGATGAGGTCTCATGTGGAATTCTTGAGAGTGCACGATATTATTATGGTTCGTCATGACATTCTAGCAGACCCACTAAGCCTGATAAAAGTTGCAGGAAGCTTCTTTATGTGCTTATAATACGTAAACTCAATACCCCCTGTCATCCATATCAGACATGTCCACTACCAAGCCTAGCTCAAGCCCCAAAATACCCTTCAAGCTTGTCAAAAAAGAGCTCAAAGAGGTTGAGGCTCAAATTCGCAATCAGGTGCGCGCCTTTGACCCGGCAGTGGCACCGTACATCGATTACATTTGCAACACGAGCGGCAAGCGAATCCGTCCCGTCTTATCAATTTTAGCTGGTGGGGCCACCGGCGGGGTCAATGCGACCCACATCACTATTGGGGTGATTCTTGAGCTTATTCATATGTCGACTCTCGTGCATGATGACATCATCGACGGTGCCGATACCCGCCGCCAAGTTCCTACCGCCAATGCGAAGTGGGGTAACGGCATGGCCGTCTTGCTCGGTGACGCTCTGTTCTCACACTCTCTGCTGCTGGCAACCAACTTTAACGACATCGAAGTATGCCGGAAAGTAGGTAAAGCATCGCGCGAAGTGTGTGAAGGAGAAGTAATGCAGACTCAGCGTAGATTCGACCTTACACTCACCAAAAAAGACTACTTCCATATTATCGAGCTCAAAACTGGTGCTCTTTTTGCTGCAGCCACAAGCATATCAGCCGCATTGTCAGGCGTTGATCAGGAAACCGAAGATAAGCTCTACGACTACGGCATGAAACTTGGCACGGCTTACCAAATTTACGATGATTGCTTGGACTTAGTGGGGACAGAAGATCAAGTAGGTAAAACCTTACGCACTGATTTGGAGAAAGGGAAATTAACCCTACCATTGCTAAACTTACTCGAAAAAGCCGACAAGACTCAGAGGGATCAGCTCAATAAACGCATTATTGAGCAAGAGCCCTTGGATCTGCCCGTACTTGTCGGCATTGCGGAATATGAGGGGGCAGTTTCGTCAGCTCTCGACACAGCATCAGAAATCCTCGTCGAAGCTCGCGAATGTCTGGCAATTCTTAGCCCAAGCGAGTGGCGCAACGGACTTGAGGAGATCACTCATTACCTGCAAGGACTTCTTGATAAGTGTCGTCGCTAGCTGAACAAAAGCAAAGGATAGCTCGCCTGTTGAAATTCTTATTTCCCTGCTCCACCGCCGCCTGAAGACATTACTAATGCGCCGCACTTGCAGTCGCTGATTTTTTTAGCCCGAAAATCTTCTTTTCGCTTTAGCCTGACTTGATGTCACTTATGATCATCAACATGCAGTGTCCATATTGCCAGACTCTGCTAACAG
>CBFHPA010000052.1:0-12849 GCA_965657565.1 Oceaniferula sp. | reverse complement strand
GCTTCTTTGAGATCAGAGCCTCCTTACCGTCGATATAGACGACACGGGCACCCCCGCCAGCTCGACCCTTGGCAGCGTAACCGGGGCCGACACAGCTTGAGAGCAACGCTGCAAGAGGTAAGAGGATTAGAATTAGAGTGCGTGTTGGTACTTTCATTTCTTTGCGCTAACGTTTAGGATGTGGCGCCAGATACATGACGCCTGATGACTTTTGAATACCAGAACTCTCTCACCGAAGCAAGGAGTCCTCCGAAAACTCTAACGCTGTATCTGGTTGCCACCATCCGCTTGTTATCCATTAGCTGATTTTCGAGACAGCCCATTCTTGTAACTCCAGCATAATATTCATCTCTTTTTCAGAAAGTCCAAAGTGCTGCACTCTATTAGTATTGCCCCATAGATTTATCGATCTATAAAACCTGTATCTTCCGTCAACCTTCCTAGCAAACATGGGCGTGCCAGAACTAGTCTTAACGTCAACTACAACTATAGCTGCAAAGTTCCCAGATTCACGAATGTGCATTATTTCTATATCGGATTCTTGAAAATGCTTCAATAGCGATGAGGCATAATTGAAATTAGATTCTTTGGTAAACTTGCTAGACTCTACATATCGACTTGCAATAGCTTCTGGATCACCATTATGAAATGCCTCTTGAAGATCAGAAAACGCATCCTTAATGCTCTCTTGTTGAGCTTTAGAATCTCGCTCACTACAGCTTACTAGCATCAGGATAGAGAGGAGTAGTATTATTGAGCTTCGCATTTTTAGGATAACGTATAGCTCAACCGCTGCCAGAACAACAGTTGAATATCTAAAAGGGTTTTTTGCGTGTAATCTCCGCGAGTCGTGGACGGTTAGCAGTCGGATGCAGCGACTTGTTAGCCTCATTTTATTCGCTTACCGTCCGAGAAATCTGCTTACCCGAAGCTAGATCGATTGACTCCTTGATAGTTTTAAATCCCTTGCTAGTCACAAATACCTTCCCACCACCTACGTAAGCAGACACAACGTGTTTGTACGACGAATGAGCAACCATGAGCGGCTTTACATAAAATCGCCAGACAAGACTTCCATCCTTCGTTCGGCGTGTGACTTCTACTCCGCTGTCTGTGTGTCCAGCATAACGAATGAAAACTTTCCCTGCACTATCATCGTTTAAATCTACAAACTGCCCCTTGATTAAAGATCCGTCTACTTTCGGAAATCGTGAATCATCCTTTGCGCCGTAGGTAACACCGACAAATAGAACCATAAACGCTATATATATGAGTTGAATTTTCATTTTTTGGCTAACGCCAAACTCACCTATCCGATTCGCGCGCAGCGTGATGAGGATTAGGTGCAGTGCTTTGTTAAGTCGTTGTTTTTTTTGTTTTATTGAATCTACAGCTGAGAATGAAAGATGAAACAAGAAATATTATTAATGCTCCCCAGCCTGAAATGCCACATATAATTTCTAGGTTAGAATCTTCTGTAGCATTTCTTGCGATTCCCCAGAGTATGATCCAAGATATTATTGAGACTATAGAAATTAAGCGATTTAGTCTTAGTTGCTTTGGAAGTCTTGGATAAAACATGATCCATATTCCACCGACAGCTTCACATAAAATTGACCAACTTATTGATTCTATCATTTTTTATCTCTTTGTACTTAACAGTTAAATGGACAGGAAGTGGTAGTTTATAAAATGGATAGCAAGTGGTCCAATGTAAAATTGCAACCTAGTATCCGTTGTGTTCCCCGCCCTATTTTTTAGATCAATACACACAACACGAACACTTTGAACACACCTTCGACAAAACACCAACAATTATCCTGTTAGTTTTTTGTGGTTTATTATTGCTCACTTTTTGTTACTCAGTTATCTTGATAGTATGTGTTCAAATGAGTATCTACACAATAAGGGTGGTAGTCCTGCTAAAACTAAAGCAGAGCACTTGCCAAGGTCACTTACTGAGAGTGTTTTTTGGAGGAACTACCTGACACTTTTGGCAGATCGAAAAATCCCTCAAGTTCAGTATGCCTATTTTGGAAGGCATCTTGAGCGGTGGGGCAATTACTTGAGGCGTCATGGTATCGCAAAAACCGATACAGTGGAGGCTGCTACTTTAATTGCATGGGTAGACTCCATGGGGGTGGTGATGCAAACCTGGCAGATCAAGCAAGCGATTCTTGCAGTTTGCTGGGCTCATAGAGATGTCATCAAGAGCAAGTGGGCTGAGGCGATCAACTGGGAAAGTATCAACAATCATGTGGATCGTTTTGAACCTCTGCATGAGGATCTCACAAGGCAGCTAACTATGCAGGAGCGACTTAGGTTAATACAAAGAGCAGGGGTAGCCCTGAGTAAGAGATCTGGATCCGCCAGTAGTGGCTCCGCAGCGGATAGCAGAGAGTCCTCTTCTGATGATCTTGGCGACACGAAGAGAGAAGATGTTGTCACCTGGCTTGAGGACTTGATCGGCAAGTTACGTGTAAGAGGTTATGCACTAAGGACAGAGAAGACGTATCTTCAATGGTCGCTTGATTTTTTTCGCTGGTGTCAAAACCAGGGAATTTCAGAGAAGCCAGATGAAAATGCCGCATCACAGTATCTAACCTATTTAGCAGTCGAGCGTAATATTGCAATTAACACACAAAAGCAGGCGCTGAATGCATTGGTTTTTCTCTATAAGTCAGTTTTTCTGTTGGGAGAGGTAAACTTTGGTGAGTTTTGTAAAGGTTCGAGCCGAAGGTCCTTGCCGGTAGTGCTGACGGGGTCAGAGGTGGCCTCCGTTCTTAAGCACATGGATGGTATAGCACAATTGATGGCAAAGCTGATGTACGGTGCGGGTCTTCGACTTATGGAATGTATGCGTCTTCGGGTGAAGGATATTGACTTTGGCAATGGCTATATCGTGGTGGTGATGGGCAAGGGTGGAAAATCAAGAAGGACTCCCCTACCCCATTCTCTGGTCAATGATCTTAAGGTTCAAATTGCCGAGGTAAAAGAGCTTCAGCTCGATGATGTAAAGTCTGGTGTAGCGGGAGTTTGGATGCCGGATGCAATGGCTCGCAAGAATCCCAATGCAGCCAAGTCTCTCAGTTGGATGTGGTTGTTTCCAAGTAGAAGGCTATCTAAAGATCCACGCGCTCAGCTCATTAGACGGCATCATATCAATGAGAATATAGTTCAAAAATCGATCAAGAAAGCAGTAGCGCAAACCAACATTGTGAAGCGGGTAAGCTGCCACACGTTACGGCATTCTTTTGCCACTCACCTACTTCAAAAGGGCCAAGATATAAGAACCGTGCAGGAGTTGTTGGGACATGCAAATGTGAGTACTACGATGATTTATACGCATGTATTGGATCGCCCTGGTGACTCTGTGAGAAGTCCGTTAGATACTTTATAAGTATGAGGCAGGTCGAATGAATGCGCCTAAATCATCTGGATGATATATTGATTCGGGTCGGCCCCATTCTCCCCTCACCTTCATCATAAATTCTGAAGGCACGTCGCTTTCACTAGAAAGCTCCTGTCCAAATAATTTTTTGAGGGATGCGTCCGCTCGTGGTCGATTTACCAGCGTACGGCAAAAACCATACTTCATGTTAGACAATCCTACGCCGAGCAAAAGCATGAATACGTAAAATTTTAATTTTGGGACTATGTCCCCCGCCCCTGATGAGCTCATGATTTGATCATGCCTACTTCTCTACTCCCCTGCCCTTGTTTTGATGAATTTTAATATAGGTTTATATTTCCAATAATATAAAAATATTTGGTTCACGGGTGGTTTTTTAGGCAAACAAAGAAAAACGGGAGTCAAGGGGCATGGATGACTATGTTTATTTCGATTTGTGTAGCTTGTCGGCTTTATTTTTGTGGCCTGAGATTGAATTGGTGTGGGTCATCCACCAGCATATATTATTTGGTGTTATTCTCGAGGCCTTAAGTTGACGGCTTTTTTGATGTAACTTATTTGTTATAAGTTGTTTACATCACATGGATAAAAAGATGATTTTTGGGGCTTTTTAACCATATCTAGCGGTAAATTTAGCAAATCATACAAGATATGGCATTTTTGACCCATATGCCTGTTTTCCACTAAAATGATGCCCGGAGTACCAGCCGAGGTGTCCCAGCCTGGTCACTATTTCCTCAGGGCAATAGCTACAATAGCCAAATCAGCGGGGGTAATCCCTGAAATACGTGACGCCTGGCCAATGGTTGCGGGACGTATGGTGGTAAGGTGATGGCGCGCTTCAGCTTTAAGTCCTGAGACTTGGCTATAGTCAAAGTTCTGTGGAATCTTTTTGTTCTCCATGCGCTGGAGCCGCTCTATTTGCGCATGCTGACGGCTCAAATGACCAGCGTATTTGAAGTCTGTCTCGATCAGAGGCCACAGATGAGCGGGGGCTTGGGAGAGAATGTCGGCGGGGAGGGTGGCATGACTATTATCCGAGCGGCGGAACCAGTGATCGAGCTTTACACCCTCGTAAGAAACGGTGGGGAGGTGATTCTGGGCGAGCTCGAGATCTATGATCTTCTGCTTAGTGCGACTGGCGCGCTCACCGCTGACTAGGCCATTTTCCATGGCAAGGGGGGAGAGCCGCAGGTCGGCGTTGTCCTGGCGCAAAAGCAGGCGATATTCAGCACGGGAAGTGAACATCCGGTAGGGCTCAGTGGTACCTTTGGTAACGAGGTCATCGATCATGACACCTATGTAGGCCTGGTCACGCTGAAGAACAAATTCGTCTTTACCCATGACTTTGAGAGCGGCATTCGCACCCGCCATGAGTCCCTGGGCTGCGGCTTCCTCATAGCCTGAGGTGCCGTTGATTTGGCCCGCAAAATAGAGGCCGGAAATTTTCTTGGTCTCGAGGGTAGGGGATAGCTGCGTGGGAGGGCAGTAGTCATACTCTACTGCATAGCCCGGGCGAATGATCTGCGCGTTTTCCAAACCTTCGATAGAGTGGATAAAATCGAGCTGCACTTCGTAGGGCAGGGAGGTGGAGACGCCGTTGATGTAATACTCCCGTGTGTGACGCCCCTCAGGCTCAAGGAAGACCTGGTGGCGCTCTTTTTCAGCAAATTTGACGACTTTATCCTCGATGGAGGGACAGTAGCGTGGGCCTGGTCCCTCAATTTTCCCCGCATACATGGGAGATTTATCGAGGTTATTGCGGATGATGTCGTGGGTTTGGGCGCTGGTCCAGGTGATGTGGCAGGGAATTTGTTCCACGTGGAACGTTTCACTATTATCAGGGGACTGCACGCCTTCGAGATGACCGTTTAAGCTGTGCACGTCATCCGGGCCGCGGGTCAATGTATCGGCAAGGTATGAGAAAAAGGGCGGGGGACTATCACCGTGTTGGGCCTCTGTTTTACCAAAATCGATAGAGCGGCCATTGATGCGGCAGGGGGTGCCGGTTTTGAAGCGCTCAACATCAAAACCAAGCTGATGTAGGCAGTCAGATACGGTAGAGGTGGCATCTCCCATGCGACCGCCTTTCTCGTTTTTCATACCAACATGCATGAGCCCGCGCATGAAGGTACCCGCTGAAAGGATAACAGACTGAGCATTGATCTTCATCTGCAAGGAGGTTGTCACTCCTGTGATCGCATCATTTTCAGTGATTAGCTCGGTGACATTAGCTTGGTGGAGGTCGATACCAGGGGTAGATTCAAGTGTGTGCTTGATGCGGAATTGGTAGGCTTTCTTATCACATTGCGCACGTGGTGCTCTGACTGAAGGGCCCTTGCTGGCATTGAGCATGCGAAACTGGATCCCTGTAGCATCCGTGTTGAGCCCCATGGCACCTCCTAAAGCGTCAATTTCACGAACCATGTGACCTTTGGCGAGACCCCCGATAGCAGGATTACAAGACATAGCACCCATGGTATCGAGGTTCTGGGTTAATACAGCAACCGAGCATCCAAGTCTGGCAGCAGCTAGCGCAGCTTCAACTCCAGCATGGCCAGCTCCGATGACAAGTACGTCGTATGTTTTGGGATAGGTGAACACGGGCGGGAATTCCTTAACCCCATTTTGAGAAGATTCAATTCAGAAATATACCAGGTGTGAAATGTATCCGTTTGGGAGACATGACAAAACAAATCGGTAGGAGGGGGGATGTTTTTATGGCAAATTGTTCCACGTGGAACTTATTGCCCTGAATATGCCCATATCGGCATGGTGAATGGCTCATGCATGGGTAAAAAACGATTCAGCGCAAACAACTCACGGCACACGATTAGGCTAAGGATCTTGATTATAATGAAGACTTGTGGTAATGGTTTAGGTGATGAAAGAGATTATTGCTGCCATTGATTTTTCAGATGTGAGTGAAACTGTCCTAGATACAGCTGTACACCTTACTCGTGCTCTGGGTGGTAGGCTTCACTTAGTTCATGTGGTTGAGGCTGAGCCGACCTATGCAGCTTACGGGTTTTCACCAGATGACTTCCCTGCAATGCACGAAATACAAGTAGAGTCTACATCCCGAGCCGGCATCAAGCTCGGTAAGATGGCGCAGGGCTCAGGAATGGAGGGTATCCAGACAAAGGTAATCCAAGGCCAACCTCTGCACGCTTTACTCCTATATGCAGACCATGTTGGGGGGGAGATGCTAGTCCTGGGCTCTCACGGGCATGGTTTTTTAAATAGCTTGCTGCTGGGCAGTGTTGCTGAGGGCTGCGTCCGAAAAGCAAAGCTTCCAGCTCTAATCGTGCCTATGAAGAAGTCGGACACGGCTTAGGCTGCCGATGGTGGTGGCTGCTACGCAGAGTAGGTGGTGAAGAGCTGGTTTGCGCGATGTTGTTGCTTGCAACTACAAGATACTTGGGGCATTGATGAGCGCAGATGTTTGAGGTCAGGGATAAGCCGGAAATGGTGGAACGGGCGTTGTTGATCCGAATCTACTCGGATAAACGTGAAGAGGAAGAGGCGATATCGCTTCTCGAAGAACTAGGGGAGTTGGTCAATACTCTGGGGGTGGGGGTGGTTGAGTCGTGTCTCGTTCACACCCGCTCTCTACATAAGAAGTTTCTATGTGGAACGGGTAAGGCACAAGAAATGGTAGATTTGGCAAAAGCCCATGACTGTGATTGCATCGTATTTGATAATATGTTCCTACCATCTCAGCAACGAAACTGGGAGGAACTTGCCAATGCATGTGTGATCGACCGAGAGGAAGTGATTCTAGATATCTTTTCGCAACGAGCTCAGACCCGTGAAGCGAGGTTACAGGTGGATCTTGCTCGAATGCAATATTCTCTGCCCAGACTAACGCGTATGTGGGGCCACTTAGACCGTGAGGGTGGCGGCGCTGGAGGCGGCAAGGGCGGGGGAGGTGCTGCACGTGGAATGGGTGAACAGCAAATTGAGGTGGATCGTCGTTTGGCGCGCACTCGTATCGATCAATGTAAGCGTGAATTGGCTGAGGTTCGCAAACAGCGTGGCACACGACGTAAGGAGCGGGAGAAACATGGCACTCCTTGTGCAGCGATCGCTGGATACACGAATGCGGGGAAATCGACTCTTCTCAACCGCTTATCAGGATCAGAGGTGATGGCCAAGGATATGCTCTTTGCCACTCTCGATACTACGACAAGGGCGATCGAACTGCCTGATGGACAGCCGCTACTACTGACTGACACGGTAGGTTTTGTTAGAAATCTTCCTCACCGCTTAGTTGAGGCCTTTAAGGCAACTCTGGAGGAGGCTGTCCTGGCGGATTTTATCATTCATGTGCTAGATGCCTCATCTCCTGAGGTTGAGAAGTTTTATGAGACAACAAAGGAAGTACTCGCTGAACTAGGAGCAGGGGATAAGCCGGTGATCACGGTGCTCAATAAAATCGATGTACTCAACGACCCGGTAAAGTTAGCCGGTCTGGAGGTTTCATTCCCAAATACCATCTCAGTAAGTGCTATCACGGGTGAGGGCTGTGAGGACTTACTGGTGAAGTGTAGCGAGATGCTAGCTGATCGGGTTTCGATTGAAACCTACCGCATACCACAAAGCCGTGGTGACTTATCAGGTCTGTTACATCGTGATGCCAAGGTGCTTGAAACGGAGTATGATGGCAATGATCTCATCATTAAGGCTGTCGTGCCTGCTAGTGTTTCGGGTAAACTACTCAAATACAGTGAGTTGTGATTTTTTCTTGGGTTGAGACGCTATAATATCTTCGACGTCTGCTCGCTGATGTCTCAAAAAGTTCACTTGTGTTGTGCGCAAAGCTTTACAAGTGCGTCAAACTCAGCATAAATCCTACAAATTTAGCAACACCCGATGCCAAAAGACGAAAGTATCAAAAAAATTCTAGTGATCGGCTCAGGCCCGATCGTTATCGGTCAAGGATGTGAATTCGACTACTCTGGAGTGCAAGCTTGCAAAGCTCTGCGTGAGGAGGGGTATGAAGTCATTCTGGTTAATTCAAATCCGGCTACGATTATGACGGATCCAGAGTTTGCTCCAAAGACATTCATAGAGCCCATCACACCAGAAGTAGTCGAGAAGATTATCATCCGCGAAAAACCAGATGCCTTACTGCCAACACTAGGTGGCCAGACCGCTCTTAATACATCGATGGACCTCTTCAAGTCCGGAGTGTTAGATAAGCATGGTGTCAAAATGATCGGTGCCAACGCCGATGCTATCGACAAGGGTGAGGATCGCTTACGCTTCAAAGAAGCGATGCTCAAAATTGGTCTAGACCTGCCACAGAGTGGTGTTGCTCATACCATGGAGGATGCGAAGGTAATCTGTGGAGAAATTGGAGCGTTTCCCATGATCATCCGTCCAGCATTTACTCTAGGTGGATCCGGTGGTGGTATCGCATACAATAAGGAAGAGTTCGAAACCATCGTCAACCGGGGTATTGATTTATCACCAGTCAATGAGGTGCTCATCGAAGAAAGTTTATTGGGTTGGAAGGAATATGAAATGGAGGTCATGCGTGACTGCGCCGACAACTGTGTTGTTATATGCTCTATCGAGAACCTCGACCCGATGGGGGTTCACACAGGTGACTCTATTACGGTAGCTCCCGCACAGACTCTTTCAGATCGTGAATACCAAATTATGCGTGATGCTTCATTCGCATGCATCAGGGAGATTGGTGTTGAGACAGGTGGCTCTAACATTCAATTCTCCGTCGATCCACAAACTGGTCGTTGTATTGTCATTGAAATGAACCCAAGGGTATCACGTTCCTCAGCCCTGGCATCGAAAGCAACCGGTTTCCCTATTGCTAAAATTGCGGCTAAACTTGCCGTCGGCTACACACTTGACGAACTACCCAACGACATCACTCGTGAGACTCCTGCGTCATTCGAGCCAACCATTGATTATGTCGTTACCAAGCTGCCGCGCTTTACTTTTGAAAAGTTTCCCACAGCAGATTCCGTTCTAACAACTCAGATGAAGGCGGTGGGTGAAGCCATGGCTATTGGCAGAACATTCAAGGAGTCGATGCAGAAAGCTCTGCGCTCTCTAGAGACTGGACGTTTTGGTTTTGGTTTTGATGGTAAGGGTAAAGAAAATCCAACACACGAAGAAGTTGAACGCATGCTACATGTGCCAAATGCAGAACGTATTTTCTGGCTACAAACAGCCTTCGAAGAGGGTTGGACTGTAGATGAGGTATTCGAAGCAACCGCCATTGATCCTTGGTTCTTAGAGCATCTTAAGATTATCGTCGATGAGGGACGTGACCTCGCAAACATGGACTTGCGTAAAGCAAAACGTCTTGGTTTCTCTGATCATCAAATCGCTCTGGCCAAAGGAATTTCCCAAGATGAAGTACGTGCCGAGAGATTAAAAACGGGGGTGATACCCACTTATCGATTAGTCGACACTTGTGCTGCAGAGTTTGAAGCTCACACACCTTATTACTACTCTACCTATGGCGATGAAAATGAGGCCAGAGAGACCGACCAAAAGAAGATTGTCATTCTTGGTGGTGGACCTAACAGAATTGGTCAAGGGATTGAATTTGACTATTGTTGTGTGCACGCCGCTTTTGCTTTGAAGGAGCTCGATTATGAGACTGTAATGGTGAACTCAAATCCTGAGACGGTGTCAACTGACTATGATACGAGTGATAAGCTCTACTTTGAGCCTTTGACTCTTGAAGATGTATTACATATCTGTGACCAAGAAAAACCTGATGGGGTGATCGTCCAGTTCGGTGGTCAGACCCCTCTCAATCTTGCTGCTGACCTTGAGCGACATGGTGTGCCTATCATTGGAACTTCTCCAAAGTCTATCGAGCTCGCCGAGGACAGAAAGTTCTTCTCGGCTCTATTAGATAAAATTGGCCTTAAGCAAGCGGAGGCTGGAACTGCGATAAGTGCCGAAGAAGCTGTCAAGGTGGCAGAGAAGATCGGTTACCCAGTATTAGTAAGGCCGTCGTTTGTTCTTGGTGGCCGCGCAATGATGATTGTCTACAACAACGAAGACTTAACCCGCTACATGAATGAGGCAGTCGATGTGTCACCCGACCGCCCCGTGCTAGTTGATCGCTTCTTGGAGGCTGCCACCGAGGTGGATGTTGATTGTATCTCAGATGGTGAGACTTCCGTGGTAGGTGCTATTATGCAGCACATTGAGCAAGCTGGTATTCACTCCGGTGATTCGGCTTGTGTGATTCCGGCTTTTTCTCTGTCTGATTCAATTAAAGAACAAATCATTGTGGCTGCAAAAGATCTTGCCCGTGAGCTTGGGGTTCGTGGTTTGATGAACATTCAGTTCGCGGTCAAGGATGAGGAACTCTACGTCATCGAGGTCAACCCTCGTGCATCTCGCACAGTTCCCTTTGTCTCCAAGTCAATTGGTATTCCTCTAGCGAAACTTGCCGCTAAAATCATGGTAGGTAAGACTCTCAAGGAGCTTGGTTTCACGGAAGAAATTCTGCCAAACCACCATTGTGTCAAAGAAGCTGTATTTCCGTGGCCACGTTTCCCCGGTATTGATATTGTGCTAGGGCCAGAGATGAAATCAACAGGTGAGGTAATGGGGATAGATCAGGATATGGGTATGGCATACGCCAAGGCACAGATCAGCGCGTTTAACCCACTTCCAACCGGAGGTAATGTCTTTTTCTCTGTGAATGACCGTGATAAAGATCGTGCTATTCCAGTAGCTCGTGAATTAGCTGAGCTTGGTTTTAATATCTTCGCAACTGGTGGAACTTATAAACACTTTAAGGTTGAAGGTATTGAGGTAGAAAGGCTTTATAAACTTGCTGAGAAAAAACGCCCCAATGTCATGGATATGATGAAAAATGGTGAAATCCAATTCATCATCAACACGCCAAGTGGACATGAAGCCAGGGAAGATGAGGTCACGATTCGCTCAGGTGCTGTAGCAAATACCATTTCTCACTGCACCAATTTATCTGCTGCTGAAGCTTCGATTCTTGCGATTCGCTCCTTGCAGGAGAATGATCTTACGGTGACTACCCTTCAAGAGTATCACGCTTAGATTTGGTATTCCAAAACAACCGCTAAACCATACCTTATAATATCCTCTGTGGTACTGCTTAGTAGACTTGTGCTTGGATTGTTGACATATTTATATTTTTCTGTATGTTGCCGAGCCTAATCAGCATTGTTGACTAACTTAATAGTTATTTAACGACGGTTGCATTGGGCTTCTGCACAATAATGTCAGAAACTTCTCGATTGGTGAGTGCGCTCCGTTGGTCGGTTACAAAAAAAACAATGCGCAACTCTATATTAAAATGAACATCTATGTAGGTAATCTACCTTACTCCGTATCTGAATCTGATCTCCGCGACCTTTTTGGTCAGTTTGGAGCTGTCAGCAAAGCAAATGTTATCTCTGACCGTGACACTGGTCGCTCCAAGGGATTCGGCTTTGTAGAAATGGAAAGTGCCGATGATGGCGAGCGTGCAATCCGTGAGCTTGATGGAAACGATCATGATGGTCGTAACCTCAAGGTGAACGAGGCTCGCCCCCGCGAGTAGTAACAGCTAATCTCTGTTTTTAAGCAAACCAGCTCTCTCAATATTGCTAGTCTAGTGACTGGCAATTTGAGAGTCGCTGGTTTTTTTGTGTTTTTGCACAACAGCACGAAGCATTACATCGTTACCTATTTGTATAAATTCTTGCTCGTCTAGCTCAACCATCGGAGTAAGAAGACCAAAGCCGTTGTTTGGCCCCCCGGTGAGCATGGGGGTATAAAACACGACGACCTCATCCGCCAGTTGTTGCTCGAGGAATGATGCTATTAGTGTTCCTCCAGCTTCGACCATAACAGTGTTACAACCTCGCTTTACCAACCTTTTGAGTGCGCTGTGAAGATCTCCGTCTTCTTGCACAAGTGTGCTATCGCTGTAGGCGTCGGTAAAAACTTGAAGGTCGTTAGGTAGGTTCTTCCTCTTTCCTTGTGTTACAAGCATCCGCCATGGTTGTTTTCGTGTTGGTTGGTTCTTTGATCGTATGGTGAGTGATGGGTTGTCTATACGCGCGGTGTTCCCTCCTGTTATGATAGCATCTGTATCGTAGCGGAGTTGCTGCACAATTTCTCGTGACTCTGGTGAACTAAGCCATTGGCTTTCTCCTGGAGGTCGTGAGATACAACCGTCTAAACTAATTGCTGTTTTTAGAATTACCCATGGCAGCCCTGTGTTTTGCACTTTCGTAAATGCTCTAATGAGTTGTCTACATTCAGTATCAGCAACTCCAGCACTAACCTCAATATTGGCTGCCTGAAGGATCTTCTCGGCGGAACCATTATGGTTTGGGTTAGGGTCTATCGCCCCATAAACGACCCGGGTGATACCAACTTCGATAATACCTGATGTACAAGGTGGCGTGCGTCCTTCT
>CBFHPA010000051.1:0-13898 GCA_965657565.1 Oceaniferula sp. | reverse complement strand
CGCCACCGCCTCCGGGAGCTCCCATGAGCTGGATGTTGTCGGCGACGACTTTGAGTTTTGAGCGCTTCTGTCCAGTAGCTTTGTCATCCCAGCTATCCATGTGCAAGCGTCCCTCAACAAAGAGAGGCTTACCTTTTCCAGAATATTGCTGCGCTACCTCGGCTGTGCGCCCCCAAAGGGTGACATCAACAAAAGTGGTTTCTTCGATGCGCTCACCTCCATCACCTGAGCGAACTCTATTGACGGCAAGGCCGATGTCAGCAACGGCAGTGCCCTTGGGCGTGTAGCGAAGTTCGATATCACGAGTAACATTACCCATGAGCATTACTTTGTTAAAATTGGCCATGACTTAAATCCTAAGTAGTATGTGTGGTGAACGGCAATATCAAAATAACTACACCAGCAAGAGTCTGCTCAAATCGTAATCTTTATTGGATCAATTCTGCTTAACCCAAACGCTGGTAGTGCTGTAGATAAACGCTATCATTCAAGCTAAGCGTAGACTGAATCTTATCAATGGCTGTAGGCTCAGCTTCAAAGATATAATTTACGTAATGCCCCCCATCAAGGTGACGTGCATTGTAGGCAAACTTACGGCGACCAAGTTGCTGGATTTCATCCATTTTGGCTCCGTTACCTTCCATTTCTTTGGCTACCGAAGACACGAGGTCATTGAGTCCATCATCCTGGCCTTGGGAGTTGAGTACGATTAGGCCTTCGTATTTTCTGCTCATCGCTATAATTATTGGTTTAAAAGTTAATTTGATTTGTTTGTATTGAAGGAATTGGCGGCTGACTCAATCCCGTCGGAGAGCGCAAACTGAACAGCTTCCGCTGCAGTTGCAAGCGTGTTTTCCAATTGATTTTGCTCTTCCGTGGAAAACTTTCCCAGAACATGCCCTGTTAAAGAAGCTCCTGCTTTCTTTTTCTCCTCCTGCCACCTATTTCCGATTCCAAGTTTGAGCCGAGGAAACTGATCATTCCCAAGATGGCTGATAATGGATTTCATACCATTATGGCCACCCGCTGAACCTGACTTTCTGAATCGTAGGGCACCAAAAGGAAGAGAAACATCATCATAGACAACTAATACTTGCTCAGGACTCCATTTATAGAAACGCAAAGCGGCACCCACTGATTGACCACTCTCATTCATGAAGGTTTGTGGCTTCATAATAACAGCATGAGAGCCCGGCAATTTAGCTACATGCGCACGCCATTTGAGGTGGCTAACCATTTCGGCTCCAAGAATGCGAGCTAGGCGATCCATTACCAGAAATCCAATATTATGACGCGTTTGCTCATATTTCTGCCCAGGATTTCCGAGGCCTACGATGAGTTTAATATTAGACATGACTTGTTTTAATCCTCGGTAAGAAAATACTAAACATCAAATATCGGAAATAAAAAAGCTCGGAGCCATACAGCTCCGAGCTTTTGAAATGATTTGAGTGGTCTATCTTATTCAGCGGCAGCTTCTGGAGCAGCGGCCTCGCCTTCTGCTCCCTCAGCGGCTTCACCTTCAGCTCCCTCAGCAGCTTCCTCGCCATCAGCTTCCTCACTTTGTGCAGTACGGGTCTTAGCCACAATGGCTACTACAACTTCCTCACCGAGTGTGGGTGTCACTCCCTCAGGGAGTTTGATCTCGCCAATGTGCAAAGCGTCACCAATTTCAAGAGCGCTTACGTCTGCTACAATATTCTCAGGAAGATCTTTGGGCAAACAACTGATCTCAAGACCGTGAAGCATCTGCTCAAGCAATCCACCAGCTTTGACACCCTCAGGTTCACCTGTGAGCTCAAGAGGAAGACTCGCGGTAATCGATGTGTCTTGATTAACTGCCAAAAAGTCAACGTGTAGAATTTCGCCAGTGATGGCGTTGTGTTGAACGTCCTGCAGGAAAGCCAGCTGTGTGTTGGAGTCTCCAAGGTCAAGTGTCACAAGGATACTATCAGAAGCAGCATGATTGAGCATGTCCCTGAATGTCTTTGCGTGCACTTTGACGTTCTTGTTGTCAGATCCGCCGCCATAAACGACGGATGGGATGTATCCCTCGCGACGCATTTGCTTGAGCACGCCAGAACCTGTGCGGGCACGCTCTTCTGCTATTAAAGTTTGTGGTTTAGCCATATAATTAGATGGTTGGTATGTTTATTTTTCGTGTTGGAGCAGGCCCAAAAATGAATGACGGCGGGTAGTAGAGTGAGATGTCAAACTCCTTCGGGGGGCGGGTCTTTACCACTTCAGGCGTCAATGTCAAAGAGAGAAGTGACAGATTTTCCGTCATGTATGCGGGAAATAGCGTCTCCAAGCAGCCCGGCGATGGAAACTGTAGTCACTTTTTCCCCATATGCTTGGGGTACTGAGTCACTGGTTATGAGCTCTTTAATGGCAGACTCAGCGATGCGCTTTCTCCCCATATCACCCAAAACGCCGTGCGATACACCGGCATAAATACTTTTTGCGCCGTGCTTTTCCAGAATCTTTGCGGCCGCACATAGGGTGCCTGCTGTCTCTGTCATATCATCGACCAATAATACGTTTCGCCCCTCCACATCTCCAATGACGTTCATCGCTTCAACCTTGGTTGCGCTGACTCGGTGTTTGGCAACAATTGCGAGCTCAGCACCAAGCTTATCAGCGTAGGATCTGGCCATTTTAACTCCTCCGACGTCGGGAGAAACTACGGTCAGATTACTAGCGTCGTCTCCATGTTGTTCGCGTAAATGTTTGATAAATACCGGCTTGGCATAGAGGTGGTCTACTGGAATATCAAAGAATCCTTGAATTTGAGCAGCGTGTAAATCCATCGTCAATACCCGATCAACGCCAGCTGCAGAGATTAAATTGGCAACCAACTTAGCCGTAATAGGCACTCGGGGTTGGTCTTTACGATCTTGGCGAGCATATCCAAAAAATGGCATAACCGCCGTGATTCGGCCTGCACTCGCTCTCTTCGCTGCATCCACCATGATGAGCATCTCCATCAGGTTGTGGTTCGTCGGCGGACAGGTTGGCTGCACCAAATAGACGTCTTCCCCACGTATATTCTCATTGATTTGAACAAAGGTCTCCCCGTCAGGAAATGAGGTAACTTCTACATTAGCCAACTCTTTACCGAGATGAGCTGCGATTTTTTGTGCTAGCTCACTGTGCGCCTTGCCGCTGAATATTTTCATGGAATTGCAATTTCTATGCATCGTTTGCATAATGTGGTTCTCGATTGCTATTATTTTTAGGAGCTTGTTTGCCTTCCCCAACAACCGTGGGACGGATTGTGTATCCTCATTTCATGATGACAATCTCAAATGCAACAAAGTCAGAATTAACTCTGATTTTAAATTTCTGTTCCTCGATTACCGCCTGCCAAATCTACTTGGCTCCTTTAGTCATCAAGACCGCAGGGACAGTTTGGATCAGTAATTTAATATCAAGTAGCAAGGACCAGTTATCAATGTATTGCAGGTCCAACTTCACCCAATCCTCCCATTCAGTAATCGTGTTGCGACCTTTCACTTGCCAAATGCAGGTTATGCCAGGCTTCACACTCAATCTGCGACGATGTTCTGATTTTTCAAATTTAGAGACTTCATATAGAGGTAGTGGTCGCGGACCTACCAGGCTCATATCTCCAGCCATGACATTAAGCATCTGAGGAAACTCATCAATACTCCACTTTCTTAAAAAACGAGCAAAGGGGAAAACACGCGGATCATTCTCAAGTTTAAAGACAGGCCCAGTCATCTCATTGCCCATTTCGTCTTTAAGCTCATCAAGTTGAGATTCGGCGTGTAGCACCATCGTTCTAAATTTCCACATTTTGAACTGCTTGCCAAACTTACCTGCACGATCTTGGCGGAAGAATACGGGGTCTCTAGGACTACTTAGCTTGATGCCAACGATGGCAAAAATCCAAATAGGTAAGGTGCATAGAATAAATAGCGCAGCGCCCATCCTATCCAATGCAGATTTAGCTAGCAACGCCCATGATAACTCTGGGGTTGCACGCAGAACAAGCATCGGTTGCCCTCCTAGGTTGTCAAAGGTGGGTCGCGAAACTTGAGTCCGAATGAAGTCAGCAGAAACCCATGATTCAATTCCTTGTTTTTCGCATAATTCCACCGTCGACGATATCTGCTGAAACACCGCATTGCGTGCCGCTATGATGACTCGCTCAACTGACTCTTGGGTGACAATTTCCTCTAGCTCCGACAGAGCACGATCAGAAAAATCAAACTCACAGACAACCTGCCAATAATCGGTAACTTCATCAGGCATGGACTCTATGAGGTCTTGAGTGTCCGCCGGGCAACCGGCAATCACCACGCGCTCTTGACGCCCTTCTTTGAGGGCTGAAGCACGTAACCTTGATCGCACAAAGGCATCTCGCAATAGCAAAAAGCTAGCTGATAAAACCATCGCCACCACGAGCACCAAGCGACTCATCGGTGCCATCTTGAAAAAGAGAATCATGGCTGCAATCGCTAGACTGATGACCACAAAAGCTTGAATCATTTGCCTTAACGACTGGAACAGCGTCTTTCGCATCATATTGCGATAGAATCCAAACACCTCCAGAACCAGTGGCGTAAACGGAACGACAATGAACAAGAGCCAAGAAATTTGCGCCAGCCCTATCTGCCCATCATCACTCAGGCCAAGTAGAGGCCTTAATATCGGCCGCAACTTATCCCCGATAAAAAATCCTTGGAAAACCAAAAACGCATCGCATAGCAGCAACGCTTGGATTGAGAATTGCTCTCTATTTCGAGATCCTAACATAAATGATTAAAAGGGGGGGTTATTGCATTAAACTATTTCATCATTAGTTTGCTACTCTATGACTCTTCTATCAACTACCAAAGGACCTATCTTACGAATAAACTGCTCGAGGATTTCCTCGGACTGCTCAAGGGTGAATACGCCAGGCCCATCTCTCATCAGACCTTGGTCGGCATAAATTTTTGTCACTGGAATAGAAAAAGTCGCGTATGCCCACTGCTGATCATAGCCTTTAAACAAACGATCTTTCATGTCCTGAAACGTTCTACCATAATGACTCTCGGTAATTCCGGTATGGCCAAAAAATGTGTAATATTGAACACGCATCGCCTCAAAACTGGACCCATCTTCACGCATCACGGGTTTTTTGCATACGATTTCTCTCACCGGCAAGTCTGACCCGTCAGGAAATACATTAGCAAGTGTTACTGTCCTTTCTTTAACAAAGTTCCAGCCTTGAGAGCGTAAACATCGCTCCGGCCGGTGAATGCTATTATTGAGGTCTTTTCCTGAGAATACCACCGAGACTTCGACTGGAGGATGGTAGGGATTGGCCTTATTGCTAAACTGAGTCCGTTCGAATTCGGTATCCTTTGCCAAGATTTGGAGTTCTTTACCCGTAACCTCGACTCGCTTGCCAATCATCGTGTCAAACTGCATCGGTAAGTGCCGTGATAGACACGACAGCTTCATGGACTCAGATTTTGGCAATACCCAGATTAATGAAAAGCCAACGGCTAGGATCAAGGTAAGGATGTAAACACGATTTATGATCAAACGAGGGCTGTCTTTGCACAGCTCATCATCCACTGCTTTATTTCTGTTAATCTCTTTAGAGTTCATACACGTGATTAGTTAATAAGTTCCTGATTAGCTTTTGAGATGAGGATCCTTGTCTCATTCTTGAATTCGCTTTCTAACAACTTTTTTGTTCTCATTCCAATTAAGTGCTTTATCGATTCCGAATAAACCAGCTAATGCGATCGGGAAAAAGAAAAGCAAGCCAGCCCAATCATGGTAGACCCCCGCTGCAAATTCGCTGAATCCCATTTCTGCCAATACGATAATAGTAAAGATCCTGAAGAAATTGGCCACCAATGCTAATGGAAGTGAACAGGCGAACAAGAATGCCATTTTCCACAATTTGGTTTGGGTAAAATAGGAATAAATTGCTGAGATCATCACCAGTGCCATTAACGAGCGAATACCGCTGCACCCTTCCGCAATATCTAAGCCATCCCAACTGTCAGTTCCGGACTGAATCTCTGTACCAGCATTCACAAGATCCATTCCCATAAGCGTACCTATTTCGTAACAAGACTTTGTTACTGCGATCTGCAAAATATTTGTCGCTTGTTGCAAGCCTGGCACTGATACGGCAAACCACCAAAAAAAAGCTGGAAACAGCACGTGCCGGGCTACCTTCCAGCCACAAACATAAAGTGTTCCTCCAACAATAAGAAAAGGCAATCCGATCAGCGGCAGCCTCGGCTGCAAGGTCCTAACAGATACAACATAGAGTAGGATTAGAAATATGACGCCGAGCAATCCCCAACGAGAACCTCTAATAGGCTCCAGCTTCATCGTAGGCCATATACGGTATATAAAATACACGAATAGAAAGGGCACTGCCCATCCATGAGCAAAGTCTTTACGCCAAGCATCGGCAATCCAGAGTACGAGGCGCTCCTCAGAAGTAGATGAGTTTGGGTAAATCGGGATTAATAGCCAAAAGACTAGCATTACCAGTGTCAAGGCTGCTACGGGCAACAGATAGGTTTGTTTTTTGATAAATTCAAACATGTTAATTTTGTTAAGAGTGCGATATGGCGGCGCTAATTTGCCCTATCATCACAGGTTTTATTTTATGCTATTTCCTTATCCGCCTGGTCCATTTCTTTTTTTGATGTCCAAAGATAAATGATGGTAATTACAAAGATACTTGCCGAATAAATGATAACAAATTCCCAAAACCAATCAAGAGCCCATGCAAAGCCAATACCCAGACGATAAACTGGCTCATCAATGAATAGACCTACCGAACGTTTAATGCGCCACCATAGAGTATGCTCACGTTCATCCTCTTGAAGCCGATTGGTTTTGTGTGTCACCAATTCCTTAAGCCAAAGTAAGACATTGAGAATAGCTCTCGAAATAATCACCACCAATAGCACCCTAAGCGTGTAATCCATCTCCGCCTCAACAATACCACGATAATAATAGTGCCCAGCGCCGTAGGCCAGTATGCATGGGAACAACATCCCTGAACACATATCACATATCTTATCGAGAAGGGATCCAAAGCTGCTCTCCTCACCCTTAACCCTTGCAAGCGGGCCGTCTGCACAATCAAATGCATAACCCAACTGCAGGCCTATAATAGCTATTATTCCAGCTGACCAAGTCCCCTGTCCGAGGCAAATCGCAATTCCACACGAGCCACACGTAACTATGACCGACAATAGTGATAAGCTGTTAGGTGATAAGCCAGCTCTGTGAGCGATCACGGCAATCAGGGCCCCCAATCGATAACTGTAATTTCTTGTCGCCCACATCGACTGCATTCCTCTCACTTGCCAGAAATCAGAGAATGTATAATTATTGTTTTCCATTCTTATGTTACTTTACTTGTTATTTGGCGATACCCGCAGCCTCGAAAAATTTGAGATAACTTCGGACTTTATCTATTCGCTCGTCTATCAATGAGCGTTCCTCATGTTCGCCATATCTACGGCTCATTTGCATTGATTCGAGGGCAAGCACCATCAACTGATGAGCTCGCTCTGGAGCTTTTTTATAATACAACTCTAAGCTGTGATCATAATAATGAGCCCCTTGATAATTGTAGAAATGCATTTCACCCAAACGATATGATGCATTTTCGATTTCTTCTATGCGATTATACATGATCTCAGCTTCATCATATTGCTTATCTTTATCTAAAAATATCGCGTAAGCTAATAAACATTGTGTAAACGCTTGTTTCCAATTGTTTTGCCTCATTGTCACTCCAGCGTCCTTGCTAAACTCGAACAAATCAATGGCTTTGCGAAAATGTATTTGAGCCGTTTCGCTGTCCGACTTTTCAAAAGAAGTTAGAGCCATGCGATAATGTAGTGATGCCCAATGAGTGTGCATCATGAACCATGGCTCTCGCGCTTTTGCCATAGCAGATGTCTCTGCATAAGCATTGTCTGCTTCACTGTATCTAGACTGGCTTGTATACATGGCTGCCAAGTTTATTCGAGGAATGGGGTCAAATGGATTGCGCTTTATAGAAGCTAGACACGCAGCCTCTGCTTTCGCATACAGACTCTCTTTCATCTCAGGCTGCGTTTCCTGATCAGCTTCCATTTTGTATAGTATTCCTAGACGCTTTAAACGCTGCCATCTAGGCGACCTGGTAACCGATCTCTCCAATACTGGTATCCAGACAGACCTATCTACTTCGTATGGTTTCCATGCTCCATCTTCTTTTATTGCCCTCTGCTCGACTAAAGGCATCCCTGCCCATAGCTGATGGCTGCCGAGCCCAATAGACCCCATGCCTAAAGCTAGGAGTAAAACTAAAGCACCCAAGTATTGATACTGAGATCCAGCATGGTGAGAACTATCGGCCCTCAACGAGGGCTTGGCTGATGTACGAATTGGCAAAACCCAAACCGCACAACAGACAAGCAACAACAAGTTAGCTAATAAATGCGTTCTAAAATCAAAACAAATATGAACACTCATGGCTACCATGCCACTCATGCCAGCTATGGTAAGAGCCATCGCATTTGACCCCTTTCGCAATTCAACCTGCTCAGACATCCTAGCAAGTTTACGAGTTTGCCCCCAGCCCATGTAGTAATGAGCCAAGAAGCCAATCATTACGATCACGAGGCCAATCAAACCATAATCTGTGAGTAATTGAAGATATTCATTATGCACAAACTCTGGGTTAGCGTGCATCGATGATAAATTGGGATTCCAATATAACAAACATAGGTATGAAAAACTTCGAGCCCCTCCACCAATAAAGAAAAAGTCTAACCACTGATCATATGCCATGGGCCAAAAATTAAGTCGGGCCACAGAATCGAAAAGCGAACTCATGCCCCCATTCGCATTACTACTAGCTCGCATTTGGATGACTAAATAACAGGCAATAATGGATCCGATCATGATAGCGGCAATAGTAACGCCAAAGATTCTACGCGCCCATGATTTGACGTTCGGATTTTGATGCGCCACCGACACCATAATTAATACTCCAAATACGGCTAACCCGGCCACCAAACTGAGGGCTGCTGAGCGTGATTGTGATATAATCGATAAGGACAAAGAGACCAGGCCGAGGCAAAAAATAAGACCTCTTACCGGAAATACAAATCGCCCCCATACACCTAAGCTAAGACATAACAGCCCTGCTATTACCGCGAAATTAGCAAAGCTTCCATAATATCCATACATGCCAATCACATGGCCTTGGCTTGCTGGCGTTGCCCCCATGTAATAATAAACTGGGGAAAAACCCTCCCCGCCACGCAGCTGCATGAACGAGGAAACGACATGCAAAATGAGCAGCAGGATAATTACCCACGCAAGTGTGAGTCTAGCTCTGACGGCTTGTTTCCCTACAAGAAGAATTCCTGCCGATAAATAAAGAATTCCGGCAGGCATAATTAACATGAGATCCTCAATCCCCAAATCTTTCACTGGAGATAACCAAGCACGCACAACAAAGTAACAAATCCCCAGAACTGAAAAAGCAGATAACCATCTTTGATCAGACGTCTTTTGCGAAGAGCACGAAATACCTTGCGCACGATTCGCAATTAATAAGATGAAAATCACGACAGCAGTGACCCCAGCAGCTATGACTGCTGGCGTTTGTGGCACCACACTAAATGTGATGCCAAATATTCCTGCTAGCAACATGCTAGCACCTATAAGAAATGCTATCAAAACGACATTTTGGTATTAACTAATCATCTGTTCAGCAGCTGGGAAAATACTCGATACATAGAGTGCGTGAATTTGGATCGAGTATAGTTGTTCTTGTAGTGTATATAAGCAGCAGCTCCCATTTCTAATCTGCGTTCCTTATCATTAGCCAGCTGCTGTAAATGATGCGCATATTCATTAGGTGCCTTGGTCTCACACAAAATGGCTGCATTGCTATGCTCAACAAGCTGAGGTATGCCACGCCAGTTTGTGCTGATAATAGGCAAACTAGAAGCCATTGCTTCCAATAGCACCATTGGAAAGTTTTCGGATTTATAATGAGATGGGAAAAAGAAGACGTCAGCGTTTGCAAAGGCCTGCCACTTATCTTTTCCCTCGAGAACCCCAAGAAAGTCAAAGTTATCTTTGACACCAACATGATCAATAAGAGCTAGAGCCTCGTCTTTAAAATCATCAGATACCCATGATCCTGCCACATTAAAAACGATATCATTACCACTTTTTTTAAGGATTTCGGCTGTCCTAATAACATCAAGCAAGCCCTTGCCCTCGTTCAATACACCCATGAACAAAACAACCAAACTACCCTCATCGGGGGTTACTTGATCGCACACAATGGAATCCACACCGTTAGGAACAATTACCGTATTGCAGGCATTGAATGCACGGCCTGGGGAATGTTCGTTTTTACAAATTTCAATGCTCACATCAGCACCGGAATAAACGAAGCGACCAAATTTGCCTAACATCTTATTATCCTCGAGATATTCCGGAAGCCCAGCAGCATGATAATGAAAAATTGTTTTCGGAAAACACCATCTCACCGCTAACAAATAGATGATGTCACGAATGACGGGCGCCTTATTTGCACTTGCAGGTAAGTAGTAAAATACTTCAGGTCTTTTCGTGCACGCAATCCACCATGTTTTGAAAATTAAACAAACTAAGTGTATTAACTTACTCGGAGAAAATTTACCCACTGACTCAATGCTATCGCTGTAGGCCATTCTTAATCTCTCGACTTTCATCTCACGCCAATCGTAATCAAACAACATCGCAGTGACCACCGCTTGCCCGTGGTACGGAGGCGGTGTTTGACCAACGAGTAATATGTCAGATCTCGACTCCATCGTTTAACCATTCATTAAGTAATCCCTCATGTGCAAATCGACCCAGTATGTTTGAATAAATCAAATAACATCCCAAACACCGCTCAATGTTGCAGCCCCAACCTGTCCGCTCTATGAAAACTTTACCATGGGTCGTAGTTGCCCAGTCTCTACAAGCTTGAATTGCATCGCGGCTGGACAAGTTTTCTACAAGTGTAGCTCTCTGTATAAGGTAGTGAATCCAATCCCAACACGCAGGCCCATAATCTGTTCCAAACTCCCAATCTATGACTGCTACTTCACCTTGCGCCGTCTTCTTCATGTTCCACGGGGCAAAGTCCCCATGATTGATCCCCATCAATATTTCAAGCTTGTTGCATTTATCTGACAAATCTCGACCTTTAGCACTAGGGTAATGTTTGATATAGTCGTTAATTTTTCCCCATTGCCTCGTCTCTCGTAACATTTTTTTGCGCGCGAAATTAAGCCAGGTGTCTAAAATTTTAAGCACTACGCTGTCATCGCTCTTTTGTGGTGATTTCCCATCAACCATCCTACACGTATAAAAACTCCAATTAACATTTTCCTCAAAATGTATCAACTCTTGCATACCCAATAGACCATCTGGCATAGCCTGCATGACCTTGATTTCGGCACTCACAGATTTTTGCGCTTCCTGTGAAAGCCCCATTTTATCAATCACCACCTCGTCGCCTTGCTTTCTGGCAATAATCACCCGCCTATCCTTCGAGTCGGGATTTCCTAGTAAGAAGCCAAAGTGTGATTCATTTACGTTTAACTTCGCTACTGGGCTTGCACTACAGAACTTGAGTTTTCTTGAAGTCAAAAAACACGTGTGCAAATTCCATTCAATGAGAAGTCTTATAAGCGCTGCTAAACATCGCGCTTTCAGTGACTGCGGTTGATAAAGCGAAAGTGTCGCTAATGCAGTGTCTTGCTTACGAGGAAGCGCGAGTAGCAAGTGGCCTTTTCTAAAGATGCAAGAAAAGTTCACAACGCAATGTAGATTGCCTGTGCTCTCTAATTGCCTGATTACTGCTTTGTCAGCTTCTGACCACATTATATGATATCTAACACCACGTTTACATTCAGCATATTATCCAACCAATTAACCATTAGTATGTCTGCTTACATTTGTTAATTGTCGCATCATAGATTTCAGCCATTATCTTCGACTTTTTCCGCCAATCATAGACCTCAATGATTCTTTGTTTCGCATTTTCTCCATGGGCGGAAATTCGCTCCGGATTCTCTAGGTAATAACTAACAGCAGAATGCAGCGAATCAATAGTCTCTATCCGTGATCCCGATCTTACAATTCTCCCACAGGTGTTATTAACGGACAACGCAGGGCCACCACGATCTAGGCATATAATTGGTAAACCAGATGCCATTGCTTCTAAAACAGTGAACGATCCAGAATCGTGCAAGCTTGGATACATAAACAAGTCATACTTTCGGTAATGAGTAAGAACGTCTGCGTGTGCTAATCGCCCTAGAAAATGCACCCGATTAGTTAAATTTAACCGCTTGATTTCTTTTCTTAATAAGTGCTCATCTGGGCCCTCACCTATGATAGTTAATGACACCCCCTGAGGGAGTAAGGCCAATGCTTGGACAGCTAGATCAAGCCCTTTCCAGCATAAGATCCCACCAACAAATAACAAGCTGAGCTCCCCGCCTTTTAATGCTTCGTGCGACTTCACAGCTTGCAAATCGCGTGTAATCCCAATCTGAGGCATTACTAAGCTTTTGATTCCATGATCAGCAAAGACTTTTTTCATTTCGCCTGTAGATGCAATTACTTGGTTGGCACTGCGATACTTGCTCATACCATAACCAAGTCCTGTAGAAAATCTTGTCATTAGGTTACGGAATATTTCTTTGGTTTGGACACGCCATTTTCTAGCAGGCAATAACTCCTCAGGAAACTCTTCACATCCGCCAACAGGTCCAATGATCGACAGCGCTCGATGACCTGTTCCCGCAAACGGCAACCTGAAAGAGGCAAACGTCAGATGGTGAATGACATCATAATCATTCGTCTTCTCTAGTTCTTTGATTTTTAGAAATGCTTTTTTCTGCCACTGTGAATAATACCAACTTACTGCAAGGAATTGTGGCCTAATCCATTTTTTCCACATTAGGGCTGTAGCTGACAAATCAATATATACAAATTTAAGATGGGGCTTTGGATTGGCTTTCAACTTCGCTTCGATCGACTCCTTGTTGTTAGCTCTGGTTAACACCGTTACTTCGCAATGATCAGCGAGATGAAAAGCCCACTGCCAACCCACCTCAGGTTCAGAGCCTTTATCTGGCTCACACGCATAAGCTGATAATAAGATTTTGTTGCGTTTAATAGGAGTCATCGCATCTTAGATACTATTTTTACTGTATCACCTAATCACACAGCTGAGCCTTATGCTTTACAAGTGCTTTTAATCGCCTCTAAAATCAGGTCGCGTGTATCACTAATCCGTAATTCAGTAGACACCGAAACGGCCTTCTTTTCCTTTTTTGAAAATGCAATAAGTGCTTCAACCTGGCGACGAACCTCACTCAAGGGCAATTCCTTTTTTCTTGCTGTCAGCACCACAGGATCACCATGTAAGCAAATAATCAAATCTGGCGTTGGGACTAACAGAGTGAAGACACGGAGCACCCACTCGGGCAGATTAATCCTTAATCGTTTTGGGTCAATAAGCAGGTCATAGGCATAACGATCAAATAAAAATATGGTGGGGTTTTTTGATATCTGTGGACGAACTCGAACCCAGTAACCTATGATGTAATCTATAAGATAATAGATTAGCCTAACCATCGATAGAAAATACCCAGATGGTTTTGCTGCATGAGGATCGGTCACTACGTCATCTTCGACTACCCCACTTTGCTTCAAGCTGCCCAAAGATGGAAACAGCCTTGGCCTGAGATGCTGTATGGTTAATGCACCATGGGTAGCATGCATCAATACAGGACTTATCGCATTTATGACGGTTGATTTACCAGATCCATCAGTACCCAATATGGCTA
>CBFHPA010000050.1:0-13963 GCA_965657565.1 Oceaniferula sp. | reverse complement strand
AGAAGTAGTGGAAGGAGCACGCGGCAGAAATTTATTTTTCTCTACTGATGTAGAAAAACACATCGAAGATGCGGACATCATCTTCGTTGCTGTTGGAACACCGACTAAGACCTATGGTATGGGTGCCGGTCGTGCCGCAGATCTTTGCTACATTGAATCGGCCGCACGTATGATCGCCAAGGTCGCAAAAGGCCCGAAGATCATCGTTGAAAAAAGCACAATTCCAGTTCGTACTGCTGAAGCAATGCGCACTATTTTAGATGCCAATGCGGGCGACGGTGAATTTCAGGTGCTGTCAAACCCAGAGTTTCTTGCCGAAGGAACCGCGGTAGAAGACCTGCAGAACCCAGATCGTATTTTGATTGGTGGCGAGCGCACACCTGAAGGAGATGCTGCTGTCGAAGCTCTGGTAAGTGTTTATAATCAATGGATACCCCGAGAGAATATTCTGACGACAAACTTATGGTCATCTGAGTTATCTAAGCTCGTGGCAAACGCCTTTCTTGCGCAGCGTATTTCATCAATCAACTCCATTTCGGCATTGTGTGAAAAGACGGGTGCCGATGTAGACGAGGTGGGTCGCGCTATTGGCCAAGATTCCAGAATCGGCCCCAAAGTCCTAAAAGCGTCTGTCGGCTTTGGCGGCTCCTGCTTCCAGAAAGACATTCTCAACCTTACTTATCTCTGCGAACACTTTGGGTTACCTGAAGTAGCCTCCTATTGGGACCAGGTGATTAAGATGAACGATTGGCAGAAGTCACGCTTCTCAGAGAAAATTGTGAAGACGCTTTTCAATACGGTTCGTGGCAAGCGCATCGCTATTTGGGGTTTTGCCTTCAAGAAAGACACCAATGATACGCGTGAGTCTGCTTCCATTTATGTTTGCCGAGACCTCATGATGGAAGGCGCGCACATTGCACTCTACGACCCACGGGTGCCAGTTTCGATGATTCACGAAGATCTACGCTACGTGGGTGTGAGTCAGGAGATGATTGATGCCCAGCTGCATATATGTTCTTCCTGTGAGGAGGCTGCAGATCAATCGCACGGCGTCGCTTTACTCACCGAGTGGGACGAGTTTAAAACAGCGGATTTTGCTAAAGTTTACGATAACATGTTCAAGCCGGCTTTCCTCTTTGATGGTCGTAATATTCTCGATCATGCCAGCTTGGCAGAGCAAGGCTTTGAGGTATACTCAATAGGAAAGGGCTAGAGCCACGAAAAATATGACCTTGGGCAACCATGTCCGATGGTTTAAAAATCTCTACACAACAAATTAAATGAAACGAATACTCGTTACTGGCGGTGCTGGATTTCTAGGGTCACACCTCTGTGAGCGCCTACTTAATGAAGGCAATGAAGTGATCTGCATGGATAACTACTTCACTGGCTTTAAAGCGAATGTGGAACACTTGCGACAGCACCCGCGTTTTGAGCTCCTCAGGCATGATGTGATAGATCCGTTTAAAATAGAAACAGATCAGATTTATAATTTAGCTTGTCCTGCTTCACCTCCGCATTATCAGTACAATGCAATCAAAACCATTAAGACCTCGGTGATGGGCGCGATCAACTGCTTGGGTGCTGCCAAGCGAACCAAGTCCCGTGTGTTTCAAGCTTCGACTTCAGAAGTGTATGGCGACCCTGCTGTTCATCCACAACCAGAGAGCTACTGGGGTAATGTAAATCCCATAGGTATTCGCTCATGCTATGACGAAGGTAAGCGAGCAGCCGAGACGCTCTTCATGGATTATCATCGACAAAATGGTGTCGACATCAGAATTGTTAGAATCTTCAACACCTATGGTCCGCGGATGAATCCTGATGATGGTCGCGTGGTATCTAACTTTATTTGTCAAGCCCTTCGGGGGCAGGACATTACCATTTATGGTGATGGGAAACAAACGCGCTCGTTTTGTTATGTAGATGACTTGATTGAAGGATTCGTGCGTCTCATGAATCAAGATGAAGTCACTGGCCCTATCAATATTGGTAACCCAGGTGAGTTCACCATGCTTGAGCTGGCGGACCAAGTGTTGAGCAAGGTAGGGGGCAAATCTAAAATTGTTTTCGAGCCATTACCCGGAGATGATCCGCAACAACGCCAGCCGGATATCACCTTGGCAAAAAAACACCTCGACTGGACGCCGAGCGTTGCCCTTGATCAGGGTCTGGACATGACCATCGATTATTTTCGTTCGGTAGTTTAGTTAGCTAAGCCAGAACCTAGCCTATAAATCCGACATGATGAAACGCATTTTTGTATCCGGCTGTTACGATATCATTCACGCTGGTCACCTTCAGTTTTTTGAGGAGGCAAGGGCACTTGGGGATCATTTGACCGTCAGCTTTGCTTCTGAGGAGGTGCTTTGGCACCACAAGCAAAGGCGGCCATCGATTCCCGATGAGCATAAAAAAGCGGTGCTAGAGGGACTGCGCATGATCGACTATGTTGTCATCGGAACAGACAACGATGTCGGATTAGATTTTAAGAGTTATTTCCTGGCAGCAAAGCCGGACATGTTAGTCGTCACGGAGGATGACCAGTATGGCGATATCAAAAGAGAGTTGTGCGAGCAGGTGGGAGCCACTTATCATGTGTTGGCAAAAACTCCGCCGCGTTTTGAACCAGTTTCTAGCTCAGGTATCGTCAAGTGGGTGAAGGCCCCAACGCAATCCCCATTGCGTGTTGATTTTGCAGGTGGATGGCTTGACGTGCCACGTCACGCTCGAGAGGGGGCTTACGTTGTGAATTGCGCGATATCTCCACTGGTTAGCTTACGGGAGTGGAACTATGAAAAGCAGTCTGGCTTAGGAGGTAGCGGTGCTTGGGCACTGCTCAACGGAGAGAATGGGGTCAAAGCTGAACTTGATCTCGGTGTGGGCTGGCAAGATCCTGCGGTGATTCGTGAGACAGGTCTTTGTGTTTGGCGCAGCGGTGAACGTCCTGTGTTGGATTTCAAGCGGAACGGCGATATGCTCGTAGGCAAAATGGCTATTTTCTGGACAGGCACGGAGCACGACACTCCCGGATTCACAGACAACGTGCGTGATTACGACAAGATCGAGGCATCCGCGAAGCTTGCTCGTGAGGGGGTCCTCAATGAGGATCTCGAAAAATTAGCGGAGGGCATTTCCCTCTATCATCAGGCGCAATTAGGTGAGGGAATGGCAAAATTGCCTGAAATCAAGGGAGCAATCGCCTCAAAATATTGTGGTGGAGGGCATGGTGGCTATGCCCTTTATTTATTTAGCACGCAAGACGCCAGAGATGCAGCAGTGACGGGGCACGATGATATGCGTGCTATCGAGCCGTATTGCATATGATCACAGCAGATCCAAATACTATCGATCTTATTGGCTTGCCGGTGGCGGTCACTCATTACAAAGAAGCCGTTGAGTGGATTAGCACTGCGGCCTTAGCGGGTGATCGTGCATATGCTGTCGAGGCAGCCAATACACATGTCGCGGCTCTTGCCCGTCACCAAACAAGCTTTGGTGAGGCTATGTCAAAGTTTGACTTAATTTGTCCTGATGGAATGCCGCTAGTTTGGTTGCTCAACCAAAAGCTTGATCATGCAGATAAACTAACAGACCGAGTTTATGGTCCTACTTTAATGCTTAAAACTATTGAAGCGTCGGAGCAGCAGTCAGAGTTAAAGCATTTCTTTTTTGGCGGCAAACAAAGCACTTTAGACAAATTAACAGATCGATTCACAGCAGATTATCCAAAAGCGAAGCTAGTCGGAAGCTATTCACCACCATTCGGAAACTGGTCGGAAGATGAGTTCGATCGTGTATGTAAAAAAATCATAAAGTCAGGAGCTAACCTCGTCTGGGTGGGCCTTGGCTGCCCCAAACAAGAAAAATGGATAGCAAAGCATAAAGACCAACTTCCACCCGCGGTCTATTTTGGTATTGGCGCCGCGTTTGCGTTTCATGCAGGTGAAATTAAGCAAGCACCCGCATGGCTTCAAAAAGCAGGTGCTGAATGGCTTTATCGACTTTGCACGGAACCGCGTAGGCTTTTCCGGCGATATTTCACCTACAATTCATTGTTTCTGTGGTATGCTTTACGTGACCATATGAAAACTAATTAGCAGACGAAAACAACCTTCATGATGTCACCCATAAAAACAGTCTACGTGGGAATGAGTGCGGATCTCATTCACCCTGGACACATCAACATCATTGATATTGCTCAAACGTACGGTGAGGTGACTGTCGGGTTACTTACAGATCAAGCGATAGCGAGTTATAAGCGCTTACCTAGTTTGCCTTATGAGCATCGTAAAACGATTGTAGAGAATGTCAAAGGAGTCGCTCGCGTCGTTGCTCAGGAGACACTGGATTATGTGCCGAATCTTGAGCGATTAAAACCTGACTACGTCGTCCATGGTGATGACTGGAAAACTGGGCCGCAAAAGCAAACACGTGAGCGCGTCATTGAGATATTAAAAGTGTGGGGTGGTGAGCTGATAGAGCCAAAATATACAGAAGGCCTATCCTCAACAGCCTTGAATAAAGCAGCAAGAGAAATAGGGACCACCCCTGGCGCTAGGCTCGGTAGGCTAAGAAGGTTAATCGATGCTCAACCGATAGTGAGAGCTTTAGAAGCCCACAATGGATTATCAGGTCTGATTGTTGAGCATACTAGTTGCCAAAGAGAGGGTCGCGCCACTGAGTTTGATGCGATATGGCTAAGTAGCTTAACAGATTCAACAGCGAAAGGCCGCCCCGACACTGAGTATGTTGATCGCACTTCGAGAGCGCAGACGATCAATGAGATTCTCGATGTTACAACCAAACCTATTATCTATGATGGTGACACGGGCGGGGTCACTGAGCATTTTACCAAAACCGTTCGTTCGTTAGAACGTGTAGGGGTTTCCGCTATTATTCTTGAGGACAAGCAAGGGTTAAAACAAAACTCGCTTTATGGCACGGAGCGGCAGCAGATGTTGGAAGACAAGGAGGTAATGAGTCAAAAAATATGTGAGGGCAAGCAAGCGCAAGTTACCGAGGATTTTATGATTATTGCTCGGCTGGAAAGCCTCATTGCTAAACAGGGTGTTGATGACGCCATTGATAGAGCCCAAGCATACATAGAAGCTGGTGCTGATGCGGTAATGATCCATAGCTGTGAATCCACTTCCACTGAGATCACCGAATTTTGTCAGCGATACAAGCAACTGGCAATCAAGGTTCCGCTGGTCGCGGTACCAACTAGTTATAATGAAATTTATGAATCTGAGCTGATCGAGATGGGATTCAGTGTTGTTATTTATGCTAATCACCTTCTCAGAAGCGCTTACCCAGCAATGTTAAAAACAGCTGAGTCAATTCTAGAGCATGGCAGATCGGCAGAAGCTGAGAGTGGTTGTATCTCTGCGAAGGAGATCTTAGGACTCATCAAAGATTAATATAGTGGTCAATCCTCTAACATTTTATAATGCCTTGACTGAGTCAGGTATTGATTTTTATGCCGGCGTTCCTGACTCGCTATTAAAACCATTTTGCTTATGTGTTGCAGAGCACACCAAGAGCAAAAGGCACATCATCGCAGCGAATGAGGGTGCGGCAATTGGTTTAGCATCGGGCTACCATTTAGCGTCTGGAAAACCCGCACTCGTTTACATGCAGAATTCTGGCCTTGGAAATGCTATTAACCCCTTGCTTTCACTGGCCGATACATCGGTCTATGGAATTCCCATGATCATGATGATTGGTTGGCGTGGTGAGCCCGGAATAGCAGACGAGCCACAGCATTTGGTGCAGGGGGGCGTGACAATGGCATTGCTCGACGCAATGGGCATCGCACACTGCCAACTTCCCAAGGAAACGAGCGAGGCCATAGCAACGCTAAAGCAAATTCGTGAGCGCACAGTGGAGGAAAACAAGCCAGTCGCAATTCTTATCAGTAAAAATACTTTTGCTGATTATGGCGCAGACGATACGAGCAATAAATTAGTCACATTAACTCGAGAGAGAGCCATTGAGCTGATTCTTGAGAACACAAATCCCAAGAGCTCTGTTATATCATCGACTGGAATGATATCACGAGAACTTTACGAATTGCGCGATAAGTTGAAGCAGAGCCATGACAATGATTTTCTGACTGTGGGAAGCATGGGACATTGCTCACAGATAGCCTTAGGGGTCGCCTTAGCAAATAAGAGCAAACAAGTGATCTGCCTCGATGGCGACGGAGCAGCTATTATGCATATGGGCTCGTTGGCAATTACTGCCCAGGCAGCAGCACCCAACCTTATACATGTTATTCTCAACAATGGCAGACATGACTCGGTTGGCGGGCAGCCAACCTGTGGGCTAGAAATTGATTTTGCCACGATTGCAAAAGGCTGTGGATATCGATCGGCTGATATAGTGAGTAGCGAATCTGAATTACTGAAAGCTCTCGAGGCTTTATCGGAAGCCGAGGGACCGATTTTATTAGATCTTAGAATAGGTCCCGGACACAGAACAGACCTTGGCAGACCTAACATATCGCCGAAGGATCAAAAGCATGCCTTCATGCGTCATTTAGAAGGGTGAAGATTTGGCTATGCCAGAACAACAACACTATCACGGAGATGACGGCTGGGTAAAAATAGGTAAATACCTTGATGCCATATCAGCGCACAGAATTCTCCTAGTAACGGGAAATAGAATGTATCGCGCTTCTGGCGCAGAGCAGGCTCTGGAGCCGGTATTGAGTGCGAGAGAGGTGACTCATCTAGCCTGTTGCCACACAAACCCACGTGTTGAAGATGTTACCGAGTTGCTTGAACAGATTGATCACAAGGAAAGCTATCAAGCTATTATAGCGGTCGGGGGAGGCAGCGTTATCGATACGGCTAAATTAATGAAAGCCTTTTGGGGGAATCCACTAGGTCTTGATGAATATCTTTGTTGTGAGGATCACAGAGACTCGCTCCCCGCGCCACTGCCACTCATCGCTATGCCCAGTACTGCCGGCTCTGGTAGTGAGGCCACCAGATTTGCTGTTGTTTATAAAAACAAAGAAAAATACTCTGTTGAGCATGATGCGTTGCTTCCTTCTTTTTCTGTCGTCGTCCCTTCGTTACTAAAAAGTATGCCGTCTCATATGGCTGCAGCGAGTGGCATGGATGCACTGTGTCAGGGAATCGAATCTTACTGGTCGATACATTCTACCGATGAGTCGAGACAGTTAGCCGAGGAAGCTATTGAGCTAGCTTGGAATTGGATCGAGCAAGCCGTAAACGACCGTAGCTCTGAAGCACTTCATTATATGGCACGTGCATCTCATTTAGCAGGACGTGCTATTAATATTACGAAAACGACAGCGCCTCACGCGGTTTCCTATCCAATGACAGCATACTTTGGCATCACACATGGGCATGCGGTTGGGTTGCTTACCGCTCGATTCCTTGACTTTAACCAAAACGTGACGGAAGAAGATTGTCTGGATAACAGAGGGGTTGATTGGGTTAAAACACGACTTCGTGAAATATCGTCCAAGCTGGGGGCGAGTGAAACAGAAGAAGCATCAGATTGCCTACTTGCGAAAATGCGAAATCTGGGCCTGGCGACAACTTTGCCCGCACTGGGAATCAAAACACAAGATGATGTTGAGATTATTATTCAAAACGGTTTTGATCCTGCTAGAGTAATAAATAATCCAAGGGCGGTCAGTGAGTCAGCATTAAGAAAGACAATGGAATGTTAGTTTGCATAGCTGGAAAAAATGACATTGCGGCCAATGTCTTGCGAAGACTTGTTGCACACCAAGATGTAGCTTTTGAGTTATGTGTTGTGGTTAATAGTGATGACTGTGGGGAAAATACGTGGCAAGAGTCTTTAAAGTTTGCTGCATTAGATTTAGGTATTGAAGTATGGACGTTAGAAGACCTCTATAATGTCGATGATTTGTTATTTATTTCAGTTGAATATGATAAGATAATCGAGCCATCAAAGTTCAATTCTAACTGGTTATACAACATACATTTCTCAGCTTTACCACGGCATCGCGGCACATCAACAGCTGTTTGGCCGATTTTGGAAGGCGATAAAATGGCAGGTGTAACATTTCACGAAATTGACCCTGGAATTGATACTGGGAAAATCGTTGCTCAATTACTGTTTGATCTACCCGCCGATTATACGGCACGTGATTTGTACTTTAGGCTAATGCAGGAAGGCGAAAATGTTGTGGTTGATAATGTTTTAGCTATCCTAGAATCTGAATCTAAACCATTGGCGATTGCTCAAAACGAAGACTTGGCAAGTTGCCATTACCGTAAAGATATTGATTTTGGCAACATTGAAGCTTTTATTGATTATTCGTCATTAGGGGTCTCGCGCTATTTGCGGGCGTTTAATTTCCACGAGTATCAGCTGCCTAAAATTCAAGGGCACACAATTTATCATCATAAAATTCAAAATCGTCGTAGTACAGATGCTCCGGGAACATTGGCTCAAATAAATTTCCATACTTACTGCTTAGCGACCACCGATTTCGATGTGGAATTTAAAATTGATCCTTATCAGTATTTATACGATTACTGTGCTGGTGAGACTTCATTACCGGAAGGTTTTGATTGGCGCGAGATTGATAATATAGACAGACTTAATCAGAATGGATGGAGCCCATTAATGGTTGCCAGTTATCATGGTAACATTGCTGCAGTAAAGAGTTTGATTCGCTATAATGCAGATGTAAACACGCAGAATAAACGAGGTACTAGCCCTTTGATGTATTCTAGGTCTTGCCCTGATGTAGAGAGTGCTAAGTATTGTTTTGAGTATCTTCTATCTCAAGGAGCCGATCCTTCACTAAAGGATGCACGTCATCGGGATATCGTTTCGTATTTGAAAGAAAACGGGCAACATGAGTTAATAGGATTACTAAAAATCTATAGATCCAAGAAGGCAGTTAGTGATAGTCTTAAGTAGGCTAAGTCGATTACCACAGTCACATGGATGATGAGCGTCTAAAAAAAAGCTAAGCGCAGGACTTAGTTACTTTTAATCTAGTAGCTTTTAATTACCGAAAATAAATTTATGAAGAACTCTCTCATTCATAGCAGTAGTGAAATTCAGACGACAAACATTGGAGCCAACACACGGATTTGGCAATTCTGTGTTGTTCTGAAAAAAGCACAGATTGGTGCGGATTGTAATATCTGCTCACACTGCTTCATCGAAAACGATGTCATCGTTGGTGACCGAGTAACCATCAAGGGCGGAGTACAGCTCTGGGATGGGCTGCGGGTAGAAGACGACGTGTATATCGGTCCCAACGCGACCTTTACTAATGATAATGCACCTCGGTCACGGCAATATCTGGAAAATTTCGCCAAGACTGTGGTAAAACAAGGTGCATCCATCGGGGCCAATGCGACCATTCTTCCAGGGATAACGATTGGCGCTGGCTCAATGGTCGATGCAGGTGCTGTGGTCACTAGCGATGTCCCTGCGGGTGCTATAGTTGCTGGAAATCCTGCTCAAATAACAGGATATGTAAAAGCGGAGCGCGTTTTACAATTAGAGTCAACCAAGGTCGAGTCTCAGAGCCTTCCTGTTAAGGGCGTGACGGTGCAACCGTTACAACATGTTTTGGACTTGCGTGGTCCGTTATGTGTGGCAGAGCTCGGCAATCAGCTTAATTTTAATGTAGAGCGCCTCTTTTTTGTCTACGATGTACCCAGTGCCAAAATACGTGGTGAGCATGCCCACAAAGAATGCCATCAATTTCTAATTTGTGTTCAAGGTAGTGTGCATGTGATAGTTGATGATGGGACTAAACAGCAAGAAATTGTTCTTAATCGTCCCAATCTAGGGTTGCATATTGAACCTGGGGTATGGGCTGTCCAATATGGCTATTCAAATGACGCCATTCTCGCTGTACTGGCGTCACATGCTTATGATGAAGAGGACTACCTGAGAGAATACGATGAGTTTTTGGCATGGAAAAAAGCTGATGGAAAATTGAAATAGATCCGTGGATAAAATTCCTTTTTTAGATTACCAAGCTGTGAATGCTCCTTATTTCGAGGAGATTCAAGAGGCTATGATGCGTGTAGTTCATTCTGGTTGGTATGTACTTGGGCCCGAGGTGAAGGCTTTCGAAAATGAGCTTGCCAGCTATTGCAGAACCCAGCGTAGTGTTGGAGTCAGTAGTGGTCTAGATGCTTTGATTCTTATATTAGAAGCATGGAAAGAGATGGGAAAACTTGTTGAAGGCGATGAAGTGATCGTTCCTGCTAATACTTATATCGCCTCTATTCTTGCTATCTCCAAGGCTAGATTAACGCCTGTACTCGTTGAGCCAGAACTCGATAGTTACAATATTTCTCCTGAAGAAATAGAAAAAGCAATTACCTCGAAAACCAAAGTAATTCTTACCGTGCACCTTTATGGTCAGTGTGCTGATATGGATGCAATTAACGCAATTGCCAATCATCATAGTTTGCTCGTAATGGAGGATGCAGCTCAAGCACTAGGAGCAACCTATAAAGACCGTAAAGCGGGGGCTTTAGGAGATGCTGCGGCACACAGTTTTTACCCTGGTAAAAACCTCGGAGCCATTGGCGAAGGAGGGGCAGTAACAACCAATGATTCAGAATTAGCCGACATGGTAGCAAAGCAAAGAAATTACGGATCTGAGAAAAAATATCATAACCAAGTTAAGGGGTTAAACAATCGCATTGATGAGTTGCAGGCTGCTATTTTGAGAGTGAAATTACCCTATATTGACAGAGATAATGCACTGCGATGTAAAGTAGCGGAAACCTACCTTGAAAAAATCAATCATTCCATGGTTTCTCTGCCCATCGTTCAGAATAACAGCTGGCCTTGCTGGCACTTATTCGTTATCCGCGTTGCGTCTCGCGCGTGTTGGGTAAAATATCTGAAAGATAAAGGTATCGAAACTTCAATCCATTATCCGATTCCGCCGCATAAGCAGCCGGCCTATTCTGAGTGGAGCCATTTACATTACCCCATAACTGAGAAAATTCATGAGGAGGTTTTGAGTCTTCCTATCAGTCCAGCCCATACCGTTGGAGAGGCACAATATGTCGCCAGAATGATAAATGCATTTTAGATGCTATCATCCACGTGCAGCAGATATATAGTACAAGATTATATCAGGCCTGCCTAGTAAATGACATGTACAATCGCGCAGTAAATTAATGTCAGAAGCGAAAAAAACCTACAGTGGAATCCTTAAATCCTCATCAATCATGGGGGGAGCTCAAGGGTTCAATTTGCTTCTTGGTTTGGTAAGGATCAAATGTGTTGCATTGTTGATTGGGCCGACTGGGGTTGGCATTATAGGTATTTTTCATTCGATTCAAAATATCGCAGCGACGGCCAGTGGACTGGGAATTAATAGTAGCGGAGTTCGCGAAGTTGCAGAAGCCAGTGCCACAGAGCATGAAGGACACATCAGTCGCACTGTGCTCACACTGAGGCGTCTATGCTGGTTGACTGGACTGGCTGGTGCGATTCTCTTGATTGTATTTGCCCTGCCGATCAGTCAGCTATCTTTTGGCTCAAGTGAATACACATGGCAAGTAAGGTGCTTAGGTGTATCTGTTTTCCTAGGTAGCATTGCTGCTGGACAGATGGCTCTGTTGCAAGGAATGCGTCGTATAGGTGATTTGGCTCGAGTAAATATCATAAGCTCGTTGAGCGCAACAATAGCGGCGATAGGTTATTACTATTGGTTAGGTGTAAATGGAATTATTCCTGCAATTATAACTATTTCAATATCAGTGTTAATAGCATCATTTTATTATTCCCGAAAAGTTAGAGTAGAGCCAGTCAAGATGACTTGGCGCGAGACAATAATAGCGGCGAAAGGATTGATGCTTTTGGGCGGAGTCTTTATGACAACCGCGCTCATGACCGGGCTAGTTGAATATGCTACCATAACAATGATTTCTAATTACATAGATCTTATATCAGTGGGAGTATACGCGGCTGCTTTTAGGCTTTCGGGAATGTTTTTAAACTTCATTCTCAATGCAATGGGGGCAGACTTTTACCCACAACTTACTGCGGTATCGAGTCGTCATGAGAAAATGAGGTCTCTTGTGAATTATCAAACAGAGATAGGTTTACTTTTGGCTGTTCCTGGCCTAATGGCTACGCTGGTGCTTGCGCCATGGATTATTACTGTTTTTTACACAGAGGCATTCGCTGAGTCTGCGCAATTACTGCAGTGGTTAATACTAGGATGCCTAGCTCGCGTTGTTACATGGCCCATGGGCTATATTATGTTAGCTAAGGGTGTTGGGAGAATGTATTTGATATGCGAGATTCTAACACATATTACGCATCTATGTCTGATTTGGCTAGGTCTTCAGTGGTTTGGTCTGCACGGTGTAGCTGCTGCATTCTGTGCTATAAACTTCGCATACTCAATCGCTGTGCTAGGTATTAGCCGTTATTTAATTGAATTTGAATGGTCTGCCTCAGTTAAAAAACTCATATACTCATTTTTTCCCTTGATGGCGGTAGCCTTGATCGCGACCCATTATTGTTCGTTAATAGTGTCTACTTCTGTGGGTTGCTTGCTAGTTGCTGTGGTTAGCATTTTTTGTATACGTGAATTGTGTAGCCGTCTAGGACCTGATCATAATTTAGTAGTCAAAATCCAAATGATACCTGGTGCAAAAAAAATTATCAATACATAGGCAATGCGATATCTATATTGTAATGAGAGTAAGCCCAAAAAATACGGCACGCACCTAACATGCTAATGTTAGGACTAAGATGAAAAGATTCTAATATTATGCCAGTAAACAATCAGCCTCTGGTTAGTGTTGTCATTCCTTGCTTCAATCATGAAGATTTCATCATTGATTGTCTAGAAAGTGTCAAAAGAGACCCTTATGAGCGTATAGAAATCGTTTTTCTAGATGACGGCTCATCTGATAATTCTTATGAGCTTGGAGAGTCCTGGTTGAAAGCCAACAAAAACTCATTTGAGGAAGTATCATATTCGAAGCAAAGTAACCAAGGCATCTGCAAGACCTTTAATTCTCTTGTTAGGAAATCCAATGGTGAATTTATATTTATCCTGGCTAGTGATGATCTCGCAGGCCCTGATGGTATATACAAAACCGTGAACTACTACATGAAGAATTGTGTCGAGCCCACTTTGCTTTTTACCGATCTTGAGCTCATTAATTACCAAGGAAAATTATTTGCTGAGAGCGGGACAGCTCATACTCATCGAGATGCTGAGCTGCTTGAATTGAATAAAAGATATCTCAAATTAGATGCTCTTATAAATTGGGGTATTCCCTACATGCAGCAATTTTATCCTAGGGCGCTCTTTGATCTGCACGGTGGGTATAATGAAAAACTAAAATGCGAAGACTATTACTTTGCATTAAAAAATATAGCTGCCGAGTCGGTTGCCTATGCTCCTGTTATATCGAGGCAATATAGGTTAAGAGAAAACAGTAAATCTATTACCCCAGGGCTTAGTGTAGAGGATTATCGCTCGTCATGGGCCAGGGATTCAATAGCACAAGAGTTCTCATTTTACTACAGAGCCCTGGTTTGGATTTTGAACAGGAGAGATGCCGGCATTGGGGAGTCAAAGCGATCAATCACAAGTCTAATGTGTCATATTTTATTACGAATTTTCATGAAAATTGCACGGCTCTATTACAAGCTGTTTTGAAGCGACTTAAATTTGAAAAGGGCATATAAATTCTAGATAATTAATTCCGCATGATTGATCAAAAACAAAACTCAATTGGCGCTCTGTTGTCTGTTGGGATCACCACTAAAGGGAGATTAGATGAACTACGTGAAACACTCGGGATTCTACAAAATTCTGAGCTGCAAGCATGTAACATCATACTCATTGATGATGGTGGAAGTGGTGAGTTTGTAGAGGAGGGCGATTATGAATTGGATTTAAGCATCCACCGTTACGAAGAAAGCAAGGGCCTTGTAG
>CBFHPA010000049.1:0-14042 GCA_965657565.1 Oceaniferula sp. | reverse complement strand
TTCGTCTCCCGCGAGAACTTTGGTCACAATTGAGTTGCCAAGCTTGGGCAGCGCAATAACAGCAGTGGTATCTGCCGGTGAGTCCAGCTCAAGCGAGAGGCTCTGGGCCTCACGTTTGAGCTCAATGTGAATGTCACCCTTGACCGAGGGCACGGTGGTTTTGATATGGCTGAGCAAAGTGCCCATCTGCGGAGCCACCTGATAGGTGCCGTAGCCCGGGGTGAGCGGGGCGACCCCGGCTCCATATTGGGACAGCAAGGTGAGTGCACCTCCACACCAGGCGTGGTTGATGGTGCCGCCGCCGTAGCCCTTGTTGCCGATGCCCCATCCTTCCCACAGTGTGGTGTAAGGGTGATCGGTCATGGCCTTGAAGCGTTTCTTAGTACGGATGATGGCATCGTCTTCAAGCCCCATCATGTAGAGGGCTTCACCGACGTATTTCTCCATATAGGGACTGCTGTGTTCCTGGGTCTTGAACACCTCGCGAATGGCCCGATATTGATCGACTTTGGCGAGGCCAGCAACAACGGCCAAGGCATGTGCTCGGTCATCGGTCTGGCCCTTGTAGCCGGGGGAGCGGTATTCCTTGCCAGTCCAGAAGGTCTTGTTGAAGTTCGCCTCGATACTCGCCATCTTACTTTTGATCTCAGCAAGGTCAGCGGTTTCTCCCACGGCCTCAGCCATCTTGAGCTGACCTTTGAGGGCGAGGTAATACCAGCCGTTGTAGAGGATGGTCATGTCCTTGTTGCTGCCCCAATCACCCCAGGTCCAGCCACCTTTGCGCGGTATTACCAGACCGTCTTCACCGAGCTTCCAGATGGAAAGGTAGTTTTTAACCCGTGGGTAAACGCTGCGGATGGTCTCAAGGTCACCGCTGTAGAGGTAGTAGGTCCAGAAGCCGAAGTAGCCGACGGAGTTGAGCATCTGCATGGGCAGTTCCCGATCCCAGTTACCAGCGGGAATCGGCGAGTAGATGGTGTGGTCAGGGCGCTGCCAGTTGGCCAGCTCGAGAATGCCTTTTTTCGCCAGGCCATTGGCACGGGTGTCGAGCGCGTAGAAGGCCTCGCCCATCTCGTTGACCATGTCCCCCCACCACTGCGCACGCTCACGGTCCGGGCAGTCCATGTAGGTGTCCCGCATGGTGATGTAGAGGGTGCGCAGCGCCTTCTGGCGGTAGCGGTTCAGGAACTCATCATTGCACTCAAAGGTTCCTGTGAACTCGCAGTTGTAACCCGTCTCGCGGTACTTGAGGGCGAGGATTTTGAAGCCAGCCGGTATGGTGTAGTGCATCTCGTGTCCGTTCATCCAGCCGAGACTCTCATACGCCTGGACACCTTCACGGGTGATGTATTCTGCTCGGACATTGGGCGTGCCTCCGCCCTGGTAGTTGTCCATGCGGATGTCGATCTGCTTGCCTGCCGGACCCTCGATTTTTAGGTAAGGGGTCACTTGGGCGTTGTAGGGAAGCTTGGCCACAATCACTGTGCCGTCCGATACCTTGGGAAGCTCGGCTGCGTTGGTGTAGTCCTTGAGGCCGAAGTCCTTCCACAGGGGCACCGGGCGCTCAACGAGCTGATTCCATGGCGCGCAAGGAGCCTTGCCAAGCTCCGCAGCAGCAGCCCACGCGGAATCGTCAAAGCCTGGATTTTGCCAGCCTGATATGTCTTTACCGGCATCGAAGCGGATGTTCGACTCGGGCAAACGGAAGTTGGGAAGCGGCGCTGCGGTGTTGCCGTAGGCAGGATGCTTGGCCGCCTTCCAGCTCGCATCACTCAGTAGCTTGCCGCCATCGATCTCAGCATCGAACAGAAAGCCCGCCTTGCCGCTGCTCTTGTGGCTGAAGCCGTGCTTGCCAAAGTACCAGAGCAAGGCTGCGATGGTGTTCTCTCCCTCCACCAGGTGGGGCTTGAGATCGACCACATCGTAGTAGGTGTCGTTCGGGTTGGGGCCGCGCTTGAGCTGACCTTCAAAGACAATGAGCTTACCATTGATCCAAAGCCAGTACTTGGAGTCGGCAGAAATTTTCGCCAGAGCTGAGTCAGCGGACTGCGTTGGCTGGTCGAGGGTAATGGTTTTACGATAACAAATCCATTGGTTAGCACCATCGTTGCCGCCCGCTTTCGCCGGTGCCAAGCCGGTGCGCAGGTCCACTTCGTGATCTTCCTTCAGGGAGAGTTTTTTCGCCACTCCGTTGAGGCTGTATTCGATCTCGAGGTTTTTTTCCGTGCCATGAAGCGGGTCCTTTCCGGCATACTCATTGGTTGCCGAGATGACATGGTTACCCCCTTTGATTTGCGCCTCGATTTTGGTGAGCAGGTCCACGTGCTGATCCGCTTTATCCACAGCCTGATAGCGGGCTGTAAGTATTTTGATGTCTGCCGCTGCTTGACCACTACCCACCCCAATCCATGAGGCTTGCCAACCGGCAAAGGAGAGATTGGTGAGCAGTAAGAACAGGGTGATATATTTTAGGTATTTCATGAGTTGGTTTATCAGATTCGGGCACTACTTCATTAACTTAACTGGGCCGATCAGGCCCGAGGTAGGTTCACCACGGTAGAGATTGTGGATGGTCTGGTAGTGATTGGAGAGGGTGTTGAAGACAGTGACTTCGATCGTGTTTTCGCCAGCTTTAAGATTGCCGCTGAGATCAAACTTCCATGGTGGGGCAACACGCACGCCCACCTTTTTGCCCTTGATGCTGACTTCCGCGGTGGCGATCACCTGGCCGAGGTCGAGGGTGCTGACTTGCTGCACTTCCTCCGCACTGAGGGTGATGGTTTTCTGATATTTGACACCGCCTGAGTAGTTGTACAACACCCCCACCTTGGACCAGTCACCGAGCTTCATGACTCCCTTGCCATTGGTATGCAGGGTGATGGGCTCGGGGATGGCGGCACCTCCGTGAATGCCGGCAGACGGGGTGAGTTTGAGCTCGATGGTAGCAGTATCTGCTGAGGGAGAAGTCGCCTCATAACGCCCTCCATCTTTGGCAAGCATCGCCTGCCCGTTATAAAAAGCCTGCACCGGGGTCGTGCTGTGAGCTTCTGGAATGGTAATCGCAGTAGTTCCGGGAGCCGTGGTAAAACTCAGCGTCTCGGCACCAGGCTTGCTTGCTGCGTAGGGATCAAACAACAACACGCCGGGGTCCTGATACCAGCTCATGGAGAGCGGGAGTTTTTGCTCATAGGCTGGAACACCCTGCTTGCGCAGCACCAGATGCGCTTCGCCATGGCTATCCAAGCGAATCAGGATCGGGTTGGCACCGGCCTTGAGGCTTACCGCCTTGCCGGGGTCATCGATTTTTTGCCCGTTGATGTAGATGGCGGCGGGAGCGATTACCGGGTTGGCATTATGAGTCCTGTAACCAGCATTAAAGGGTGCCGGCGTGCTCACGTGGAGAGTGGCGGTGGCAGCCTCCGGAGCGACTACGGTGGTCCACAGGTAGTAGTGGGAAATGCCTTCTTCAGCTTCGAGTAACTTGACTCCGTTGCCTCGCTTCGCCTCTTTGCCCACGCGCAGGAAGTTGTCTGAGATCTCACCCTTAGTACCGTGGTAGCCCTGGTGGCCAGGGTTGTCTTCCAAACCATAGCGCCAGGAGAACTCGTAGCTACTCCACTCAGCCTGCCCAGATTGTCCCGCTTTGCGCGGATCGAGGCTCTTGCTGATTGCAGCTTCTTGTTCAGAGCTTAGTGCCGCGGCGGTTTTGTGCATAAGCATCTGGGGTCCGTAGCTGTGCAGCTGGGTCTTTTGCTCTTGCTCCCGAGTCCACTGGAAACGGCGCGCTTCGACACCGATCATTTGGTTGTGCTCGGTAACAGGCAAGCGGAAGTCCCCCCACTGGTTGTCCATGGTGGGCAGAAAGGCTACTTGCCAATCCGTTTCCGGCAGGGTCACAAGCTCACTGAGCACGGTGCGTGGCTGCTGCGGGTTGCTGTGCTTTTTACGAGGATCAAATACGACGACCTGTGCCTCGTACTTCTCAAGGGGCAACTCGACCTGGGTGCCAGTGGCGGTTTCCTTGATCACGCGCAGGGGTGATGTTTCACCCGTCCACGGGTCCCAGAGTTCGGCCGCTCCTTTAGCACGAAACTCGACCACGTCACCGGGCTTGGCATCCATGGTGAGGTAGACATCACGCGGGCCGATCTTGCGGTGCAAGGTGCGTACCGTGCCGTTCAAGCCGCGGACATCGTGGACAAAGGCGGCCTTGATTTTTTCCAGCGCTTCACCGGCACCAGCGAAGCGGTTGGACTTGGGAATGGCCTTGGCTAAGAGATCATTGAGCGCAGGATCATCAGCCCCCGCGTGATCAGAAATGGCGGGAAGCTTACCCACGGAGAGCACGAGGCCACCAGCATCGGTGAGGGCGGTGGCTTTTTCCAAATTATTCCAGCGGGCCGCTTCCATGTTAGGAAACACCAAGACCTTGTAGGAAGCGTTGGCATTCTCAACAACGAGTTGGCCATCCTTGATGTTGGCCCGGGCAATGGACTGGTGATCGATGAAGTCAAAGTTGATCCCGGCTGCCATGAGTCGGTTGCCCAGGTGGAAGGCGGCTTGGGTCGCCTCCTCGCCATTGGTCTCTGCCTCGTACGGCGTGACCGGGTAGATCACGGCAACATCGGCAACCGCATCACCCTGACTCATCAGGTAGGAGAGGCGGTCGAAGTACTTCAAGAAAGTTCCCATGTGTGCCCAGTAGGGCATACGGAAATGATAGCAGGGAGGTGCCCACTCCCAGTGCGAACCGTGGGTGGAATAGTAAAGGCCGTGCAGGTTGAACAGGGTGCAGCCATAGAGGTAGTTCTCCCGGGTGGCGAACATGAGCCGCTCTGGTGTCGCCCCCCAACCCAGTGAGTGATAGGCTTCCAGCCAGACGCGCGGGCGCTGGTAGAGCTTGGCAATGGATGAGGACACCTTGCCCTTGGTGACATCAGCACGGCCACCTGGCGTGTCGTGGCCCGGAGCAGAATACCAACGGGTCGCACGGAAGTAATCTCCGTAGGCGTGAGGGTCCAAACCGCGGCCATGGTTGTCACAGCCATAGATAATGCCGCGCTGGGTATGCCAGTTGTAGATCGGCTCGAAGTAACGCTCCTCCATGAGTGCCATGCGCACATCGGCGTAGTCAATGCGAACCTTGGGGGTAACGCCGCCCATCTCCGCCCACATGGCTGGCAGCGCATCAAAGAGGTTGTAGCCCTTGCGTTTGAAAAACTCGACGTGAAAGTCCTTGTTCCAGGCGAATTTCTTGAGGCCCACCTCAAGCTCGTCGTTAAAGAAGAAGTTCAGACCCTTGGATGAGCCCTTGTTGTTGTCCTCAAACTGCTGGTAAAAGCCCTTCACCACCGTGTCCCCGGATTCAGCCAAAAGCGGGTTGAGTGTGCCCGCGTGTTGACGCGCGCCATAAGTCCAGACCTGCCAGTCCGAATCAGCAGGTGCCTCCCAGCTCAGCTGGCTCTTGTTGATCAGCTTGGTGAGATCCGTGCCACCGCGCTGGAGCACGCCATTATCCACCCGGTACGCCCAAGCCGCAAAGACACCATCTATGCAGGTCACGGCTTTACTCTCGCCCGGCTTGAACGTGTGATTGTTAGAAATCAGCTCAATGGCATTGAGCTCAGGCTTATCGTAGAAGAGTTTTTTAAACAGGTTCTCGCCACCGTTATCCCAGTCGAGCGTGTAGGTGCTCAGGCTGATGCCCATACCAAGCTTGCCACATTCCTCGGAAACGCGGGTGTAAAACTTCCACCACTCATCGGAGAAAATATCGGGATGCTTGGAGTCAGATGGCCAACCAGGAGAATCCGTGTGTGAGTAATTGACCTGCACGCCACTGATTCCCTTTGCATGAAGCTCACGCACCTGCCAAAGCAGACGATCTTCATCGAGGTCGTCCCCCGTCCACCACCAGAACGGAACTTGGCCGTAGCCCGCAGGCGGGTTCTGAAAACCAGGAAGAGCATCAAGGTCCGCGGCCCGGCTCGGGTAACCGGGTGCATCCGAGGGAGCGCTCAAACCGAATGGTTCGGCATCCAGGGAGGCGGTGAGAAGGAATAGGCTGATCAGCTTTGTGTAAAAAACTCTCAAGGATTGCATCATGAGAATGATATACGATAAATTCACACTTTTGTTATTGCACATTATGACTGTTTTTTTGCACAAAATGACTACGCACACTAGAAACAGACCGCTACGCTTACACGTTAACAAGCCAGACCGGTTGAAACGATGCTTGATCCCAATTAAGCAATCTGAGAATCTTCAACATCATGAAATCTCTAGCGATACTGCTCATCGCCACAGTGCCCCTGACAGCATTGGGGCGTATTGGTGAGACCAGAGAGCAATGCGACAAACGATACGGTAAACTGATCATTCCCCCACTGATAAGCGATGGGGTTCAATATCTTAACTATAGAGTACATGGATTTGCTATAGATTTGCACATTATAGGTTCCACATGCCAGAAGCTCAAATACATCAAAGAAGATGAGGGCATGCTGGCCAAAGAAGAAGTCGAAGCCTTACTGAGCGAGAATGGCAAAGACTGGCAACAAATTGCCGAGACAGAATGGGAAAACGACCAGTGCACCGCAAAAGTCTGGGGTAAGTATCTTGTTATCGTCAGCAAAGCCCATGATAAGCAGACTAAAACTCAACGATAAATTGCGCTGCTTTGCCTCCCTCTAGAGCAATGACAAGCAAATACCCCCGGCGAGAATCGAACTCACATCTAAGGTTTAGGAAACCCTTGTTCTATCCGTTGAACTACGGGGGCGTGTTGCGGAGCGCATAATTAATATTCGCTGTTTAAAGTCAAGTCGCGGGTTTCGTTCGGAAACCGTTGACGACGCTCCGCCACTAAATGTATTTCTCGATGATTGGCCTTAATCTCTCCATAGTCTCTGCTGGCCAGAACTCACGTGGGGTCATTAGTGCCGTAGCCAATGAATCATGTTCCGGCCAATTTGGCTCTGTGGGAACCGAAGCTATAGCGCGTGCTATAATCTTTTTCGCATTTACTGAGTTTGCTTGCAAATGACCAATCACCGTCTGCGCGCTGACATCTTCTTCCTCTTGGTGCCAGCAGTCGTAATCCGTCACCATACATAGTGTGGCGAGAGCGATCTCCGCCTCACGAGCCAGCTTTGCCTCAGGCAGGTTGGTCATGCCGATAACATCAAAGCCCATTTGCCTGTTAGCCTCACTTTCCGCTCGTGTTGAAAACGCAGGACCATCCATATTCACATAGGTGCCACCGTCATGAACAGTAGCCCCCTGCTGCTGAGCTGCCGCTGCGAGAATGGCACGAAGCCCTTCACTCACTGGGTCACCGAAGCCAACATGCGCCACCACACCATTACCGAAAAAAGTATGATGCTCACGCCGGCTAGTACGGTCAAAATATTGATCAGGTAAAACAATATGCCGCGGGGCATACTCTTCTTTTAAGCTTCCGACCGCTGTTACACAAAGTAGCCACCTGACTCCCAGACTGCGCATAGCCCATATATTGGCACGATGGTTAATTTCATGGGGGAGCAGACGATGACCTTTTCCATGGCGTGGCAAAAACCATACCTGTCGCCCTCCTATTTCACCCCCCACCAAGACATCAGATGGATTACCGAATGGTGTTTCAATGTGACGTTGCTCCGTCTGCTCAAAACCCTCCATCTGGTAGAGGCCGCTGCCTCCGATGATTCCGACTGCATTCTTTGATTTGTGTTCCATTTGAGAAATCTATTTTACCAGGTGCTCTGACTTTGCTTGCCCAACTGACATAGAGCCCCCCCTCGATGGGATTTGCTCAGACCGCTTCATATTGACACCAGCTTTGTTGAACTCAAGTGCAACTATCACGCTTGGCATCCGAGTCTATCGCTCAAGCAATATTTGCTCGATTTACTGCAAGATGCTCATAGTATACTTGTTAGCTCTATGTAGAATTCTCATTGATTGATGCATTTTGTGAAACATTAAATCAATCGATTCACTTATCCTCGCACTTTAGAATATCACTCAAATAGATATCAATGGCCGACCCGCGAATACTCATTGTCACACCTGAAATAAGTTATTTGCCAGGCGAGCTCGGCAATCTTGCCGACCACATGCACGCCAAGGCTGGTGGATTAGCTGATGTATCATCATCCCTCGTCAAATCACTCTACGAGGCTGGGGCTGATATTCATGTCGCATTGCCTAATTACCGGCGACTTTTTGACATCGACCCGTGTCAGTTACAGGACACGGAATTGCGCCACTATCACAGCAAACTACCCAGTGATCGCGTCCACTTGGCTGAGGACCGTGTATTCTATTTTCGTGATCATGTGTATAGCGCATACTCTGACGACAATGTGCGCTGTTCCCTTGTCTTCCAACGTGAAGTTATAAACAATATCATCCCGCACGTGCGTCCCGATATCGTTCACTGCAATGATTGGATGACTGGGCTTATTCCTGCCGTGACAAGGCGCATGGGCATACCTTCCTTGTTCACCCTGCACAATATCCACTCTGTAAAGGTCCTGCTCGAGCAGATAGAAAATACCGGCATTGATACCTCTGAATTCTGGCAACATTTATATTACCAGTCGCCACCGGCAAGCTACGAACAAACACGATCGTCAAATCCTGTGGATATGCTCACCAGCGGTATTTTTGCTTCCCATTGGGTTAATACGGTCAGCCCTAGTTTCCTTGAGGAAATTACCCAACGACAACACGCGACTATACCAAATCACGTTTGTGATGAGCTCTTTAATAAACAAGCCGCTGGCTTTGCTTCTGGTATCACCAATGCTCCCGATCCTTCATATACCCCTTCAACAGACGATGCACTCACATGCCACTTCACTGCCGATAGCTATGTCGAGGGTAAGTTAGAAAACAGACGCAGCTTTCAGAAACACATGGGACTAGATCCTGATGACAACGCCCCCATCTTATTCTGGCCCTCAAGGCTAGACCCTGTTCAGAAGGGCCCTGAGTTACTCACTAATATTCTAGCGAAGCTAGTCGCCAAGCACCGTGACTTGGGCATTCAATTTGCTTTCGTTGCGGATGGCTCACATGGGCCCCATATCAAACAAATTATCGCTATGGAAAATCTGAGTGGAATAGTCAGCATCAAGCCTTTCTGTGAAAATTTATCACGTCTTGGCTATGCGGCATCTGACTTCATGCTCATGCCCTCAAAATTTGAACCCTGCGGACTCACTCAGATGATCGCTTTGAAATACGGCAGCTTACCCATCGTGCACCGAACAGGCGGGCTCAAAGACACCATCACACACCTCAATACGGTCAACTCCGAAGGCAATGGCTTTGTCTTTAATGATTACGTCTCCGACGCTCTAGAATGGGCCATCCAATGCGCCATCGACTTTTACCAATTACCACCAGCCATCAAGCAACGAGAAATTCAGCGCATCATGCGCGAAGCCAACACCCAATTCACCCACCAAAAAACAGCCTTACACTACATCAATCTTTACGAAGAAATGCTCGGCAAGCCGCTCCACACTGACGAACCAACCTAGAAACCATGCCTCCGTCTCACTCATCAGATCGACCTAATCAGCTATTCCCCACTGCCGCAGCATACCGTCGTGCTCATCATGGAGAAGGTTATCCTGCATTAATCATTCACCAATATATTGAAGAAAATGGCTTACCGGACGCAGCCGGAATAACAACACTTGCTGAGCGCGTTCAACTGCCGGAATCAACTCTACGATCTACTCTGTCGTATTACTCTGATTACTCACACAGAGAGCTTGGCTCAGATGAGCAAACCAGATCATGCAACGGCACTTCATGCTTTTTATCCAGCAATACAAATCCAGAAGCTAGGGCACATGAGCACTGCGCCTCCTGCCTTGGGCACTGCTATCAAGAGAGTAACTACCTCGAGAACAATGCTGTTCAGACTACGGCGCAAGCCGCCAAAATGTCCATTCAGTGCCTAGCATCCACGCCAGTCACAACGAGAAGAATGATAACTAGTGACTCTGTGAAATCCGAAGAGCTCTCATACCCGAGCTTTCGGCGTGCACTGCAATCAACCCCAGAACAAATAATCGAGCTCATCGCCAGCTCCGGCTTGCGTGGGCGTGGAGGCGCTGCTTTTCCAACAGGAAAAAAATGGCAAGCGTGTGCGAACACCCCATCAGACCAACGCTACATCATAGCTAATGGCAATGAGGGTGATGCTGGCTCTTATGTTGATCGTGTTCTTATGGAACGTGATCCTCATCATGTGATCGAAGGCATGCTCATCGCAGCCCACGCAATCGGTGCAAGCAAAGGGGTCATCTATATCCGCTCCGAATACCCTACTGCTGCTCGCATCATGAAGTCTGCACTTAAAGAAGCACGCAGTGCTGGCCTGTTTGACAATGATCATTTCTCATACGAGATCTCTGTCATCCAGGGAGCAGGCAGCTTTGTCTGCGGTGAAGAAACGGCACTAATCAATGCTATCGAAGGACTCCGCGGTGAGGTTCGGCTTCGCCCACCATACCCCACTGAGTCAGGCCTTTTCGGCAAACCAACTGCCGTTGATAACATCGAGACTCTTTGCAACATACCCTTCATCATAGAACATGGTGCTAAGCCCTATAAACGCATGGGAACTGCGTCCAGTTCAGGCACCAAAACTCTCTGTTTTAATCACGGCTTTGTTCGCCCTGGCATTGTCGAAGTCGAGTTTGGAACCCCCTTACAGACCGCCATTGATGCCGCGGGCGGCAGCAAATCACCTCTCGCTGCCATTCTTCTCGGAGGCCCCATGGGATGTGTCATTACCCCTGAGCAATGGGATACCCCAGTGTGCTATGAAGCGATGCAGGCTCGAGGATACGACCTTGGTCATGGTAGTATTATTGCCTTGCCCAAAAGCGCCGACAAAGTAGCGCTGCTTCGCCACTGGCTATCCTTTATGGCCGATGAATCCTGCGGCAAATGTGAACCTTGCAGCCTCGGCTCAATACGGTCTTGTCAAATCGTCAACGATCCATGGAACGCAAACTCTCAAGAACAACTCAATCAGCTCCTCCACCTAATAGGGCAAACAAGTCTGTGTGCCTTTGGCCGTGAAATACCCAGAGCAGTCAGCCAATACTTGGATATTTTTCGTGACGAAATTTTCACCCCTACATCATCATGAGTGATGCTTTCATCAACGGTCAGGCTATTGCACCACTTCCCGGTGAAACAATCTTGGAGGCATCGAAAAGATTGAATATCGACATCCCAACGATCTGCCATTCTGAACAACTTCACCCTGAGGGAGGCTGCCGTATGTGCCTCGTAGAGTGCGAAGGTAATGATCTACCTATAGCAGCATGTCATAGCGAAATAACTCCCGGCATGATCATTCGCACCGACACTCAAGAAATTAAAACATTACGCGCACAACTTCGTGAGCTTTACGATCATCACAACCATACAGAAACCCCGTGCTCACCCGCCACGCATGAAACACATCCCTACTTGGGGCTTGATCTTGCTGCCTGCATCAATTGCCGCCTGTGCCTCAACGCATGCGAACAAGTTCAAGGGCAATTTGTCTTCAGCGTCACAGGCAGGGGTGCAAGCAAAACAAGATCTATTGGAAATTTAGACACCTTCGCCGACAGCCCATGCGTCGCCTGCGCGGCATGTGCAGACATTTGCCCAACCGATGCCATCATCAATCGTGATAACCTAAAGCATCGAGACCATCAAATGGCTGTCACATCTACTTGTGGTTATTGTGGTGTTGGCTGCCAAATTGAGGTTGAGATTGACGAAGATGCAAACGAAGTAATGAGCATCAAGGGCGTCAGTGATGCTGTCGTCAATAAGGGGCACTTGTGCGCAAAGGGGCGTTTTTCCCATAGCTATCTCAAGTCAGGAGATCGCTTAACCAAACCCTTAATCAAAACCGCTGACGGCAGCTACAAAGAAGCTAGCTGGGCGGAGGCTCTAGAACTTATCACCACTACCCTAACCCACACTGTCGACACTCATGGCCCGACTTCTGTCGGAGCTTTCACTTCGTCGCGCTCCACCAACGAAGCATGCTACCTTTTACAAAAATTTTTCCGCAGCGTTTTACTCAGCAACAACGTCGACTGCTGCGCAAGAGTCTGCCACTCCTCGACAGCCTTGGCTCTACAATTAGTCACAGGGACTGGAGCCGCGTCATCATCTTATCAAGATATTGAGTCCAGCTCATGCCTTCTAATCGCTGGGGCAAATCCGACTGAGGCACACCCTATTGTGGGAGCTAGAATCAAGCAACAAGCATTACGCGGCACGCCGCTGATTGTCATCGACCCTCGCAAAATTGAGCTTACTCAGTATGCCGATGTTCACTTACAGCTAACACCAGGAACAAATGTCGCGCTGTTCAACGGGCTCGCTAAAATCCTCTACGACAGTGGCGATATTGATGAACCCTATTTACTTGAGAGAATAGAAAACTATCAAGAATTCAAGGCCTTCATCGAGACCATCTCACTACCGGAAATCATCGAAGCCACAGGCGTTGATCTACCGTCCCTGCAAAAAGCGGCATCCTTGATGAGCTCGACCCATGGTCGCGGCACGCTCTTTGTCCACGGCTTAGGTTTATCCGAACTCGAGCAAGGCACCGCCTCGGTGATGACCCTCTGTAACCTCGGCATGCTCACAGGCAGCATCGGCAAACCTGGCGCCGGCATGCTACCATTACGTGGCCAAAACAATGTTCAAGGCAGTGCCGATATGGGCAGCATGCCCGACCAATTTACTGGCTACCAATCTATTGCCGACCCATCTGCTCGCAAACACATTCAAAAGATATGGGGCAAGCTACCATCAGATGAGCGAGGGCTCACCATTCCAGAAATGATCGATGCAGCAGCAGCAGGTTCAATGCACGCGCTATGGATTCAAGGTGAAGACATTGCGCAAAGTGACCCTAATGAGTCCCACGTAAGAGCAGCGCTGGATGCACTCGACTTCCTTGTAGTGCAGGAAATATTTTTTTCAGAGACCTGCCATTATGCCGACGTCATTTTACCCGCCGCCAGCTACCTTGAGCAGGAGGGGACTTTTACTAATGGAGAACGCAGGATCCAGCATGTAAAACCTGCTGTCACCCCACGGGGCATATCCCTACCCGATTGGCTGGTTGTTCGTGACGCGGCAAACATAGCGGGCGCTCAGTGGACTTACCAAAACCCCTCTGAGGTCATGGACGAAATTGCAAAAGTCGCCCCTCACCTCTTTGGCGGAGTTTCCTACTCCCGATTGCAAAACGACGGCCTACAATGGCCATGTCCGTCTGCAGAGAGCTCAGGCACATCTACTGTTCACAGCACAGGCTTCCTCAGAGGCAAAGGAACTCTAACGACCATTGATTACGCGCCTAGCTCGGAACATCACATTTCAGGTTACCCATATCTCATGATCACTGGCAGAGTTCTCCATCATTACAACGTAGGCACCATGACGCGTCGCTCTGGGCAATCTTCACTAACATCACGTGATTTCCTCGAAATCAACCCCGAAGATGCCAAGCGCGAAAACATCAAAGATGGGGATATCATCACTGTAAAAAGTCGTTGGGGTCAAATTGCCGTAACTGTCAAGTACTCCAAACGCACGGCTCCTAACACACTGTTTCTCTCATTCCACTTCCCCGAGACACATACCAACCAACTCACTGGACCCGCTGTTGACCCGATGTCTAAATGCCCACAATACAAGGCAACAGCTGTAACACTGCTCGTCTAGCAGATAATAGTTCCCTCAAATATTATCATCATCTACTCGACGAGCACACTTGCGCTGTGCTTTCAGCACTCGCTGAAAAGTCAGCGTGCCTTGATCATTATGGACCATAATAAGGCACTTCATATTCAGGTTCCAACTTGACATAGTGTGAGTTCAGAAATGATACAATATCGATCATCTGCTGGACTGTCATTTGGTCTACCAAGGATGGCATGGGTGACTGGGCACCCTCTCTTTCTTCCTTCTCCATGCCGGCCAGATAA
>CBFHPA010000048.1:0-14045 GCA_965657565.1 Oceaniferula sp. | reverse complement strand
TGAGGCAAAACCAGCTATTCCACAAAAACCAGCCTCAACCACCGCTCCCACACTACCAATTCCGAACATACCCGAGAGCCCTGCAACCATTCGGATACCAAACGAAACAGTTGAAGCGCAAGCCCCTGCGCCGGCAAAGCTCGGAACAAATGCATCCGAATCAAGCCCTGAAGCTACATCTTCATCATCCACTCTTCCTGGTGCTTCGAGCCCCATCACCCCAGCGGACTCAGATAACAACTCGGGTTCTGCTCCTATCTTGAAAGCAAAGCCATCCAGTGGCGGTGAGAATGGAGAAGTTCAGCCCATGAAACTCAAGGCCCCCGGCCTCAGCGGTACAGACGCCCCATTGCTGAGACCAGTCAGCACATCGACACTGGTAGATGGCAAAATAGTCATTAACAAACCCGCTGAGAGTAATGGCGCTGAGGAATGATCCATTCCCAGCTTACCAAGAAAGATTATAATTTCATATTTCTAGTATTATCGTAACGTCGCCGATATTTACCACATTGGCTCTGTGACATAATGATCACAAATCGGTGTGTTGACTTCTAGGCAGGGCATGATAATTCTAGGTATATGGAATTACAAGATGCATCGAATGCTCTCTCTGCACTCTCCCAAACATCGCGCCTTGAACTATTTCGCCTCCTGGTCATCTCGGGAGACGAGGGCATGCCCGCAGGCCAAATATCATTAGAACTCGACATACCAAAACCGACACTTTCTTTCCATCTAAAGGAATTGTGTACGACTGGCTTGATTACCTCCAAGCGCCACGGACGCTCCATCACCTACAAAATCAACATTGATGGCATCCGAAACCTCATGGAATTTCTCACCGACGACTGTTGTCAAGGTCGGCCTGAACTCTGCAACTTGCAAAACGAGTCAAGTAACAGCTTACCCACCAACTTACTATGAACATAGCAATCAATGGATTTGGCCGCATCGGGCGGCTTGGCTTCCGCGCTGGCTGGAATCATCCTGAATACAATATTACAGCAATCAACGAAATCGATGGAACTGCAGAAACTGGCGCCCACTTACTTGAGTTTGATACCGTGCACGGTAGATGGGATCGTCAAATCTCGCACGATTCATCTAGTATTACCGTAGAAAACAAAACAATCGCATATACTCATGCCCGCACTCCGTCAGAGATGAACCTCGATGGAGTGGATATTGTCATTGATTCCACAGGTGCATACCGCACTCCCGAGTTACTACAGCCTTATTTTGATGCAGGGGTTAAAAAGGTAATCGTTGCGGCTACCTTATTTTGATGCAGGGGTTAAAAAGGTAATCGTTGCGGCTCCCGTGAAAGAAGGAGCACTCAATATAGTGATGGGTTGTAACGACCATCTCTACCAGCCAGATAAGCATCACCTTCTGACAGCAGCATCGTGCACCACGAACTGCATCGCTCCTGTGGTGAAAGTCATCCATGAGAACTTAGGTATCAAACATGGCATGATCACGACCATGCACGATGTGACTAACACTCAGGTAGTCGTCGACGCACCCCACAAAGATTTAAGGCGTGCTCGCTCATGCCTGAACTCGCTTATTCCCACATCAACAGGATCCGCTACAGCGATCACCATGATTTACCCTGAGCTTAAAGGTAAATTAGATGGCGTAGCCGTTCGGCTGCCGCTACTCAATGCCTCCCTGACCGACTGTGTCTTTGAACTCCCCAATCCAACAACCGTGACTGAGGTGAATGCCTTACTCAAAGCTGCCGCCGAAGGCCCGCTGAAGGGAATTCTTGGCTATGAGGAACGTCCGCTCGTCTCTACCGACTACACCAACGATACTCGGTCAGGAATCGTCGATGCACCATCAACAATGGTAACTAACGGCACACAGCTTAAGCTGCTCGTATGGTATGACAATGAAGTAGGGTATGCCACACGTATGATGGAACTCGTCTCAAAGGTCGCCGCATCTTTGTAACAAGCAACCACTTAGGCGATTGATTGCATGAACACTAAAAGTTATGCCATTGTCACAGCTTCCTATTGGGGCTTCACCCTTACAGATGGGGCCTTGCGCATGCTGGTTCTCCTCTACTTTCACCAGCTTGGCTACTCACCACTGAATTTAGCCTTCCTCTTTCTGCTCTATGAGTTTTGCGGAGTACTCACTAATCTTTTCGGTGGCTGGATTGGCTCAAGGGTTGGCTTAAGAGCAACGCTTTATGCTGGGCTGGCCATTCAAGTCATCGCTTTGCTGATGCTCTCATTAATCAACCCAAGCTGGGCCATGACCTTATCAGTAACTTACGTGATGGCGTCGCAGGCCCTCTCAGGCATTGCCAAGGATCTTACCAAGATGAGCTCTAAAAGTGCCGTCAAGCTACTTGTGAATGAGGCAGATGGCGCGCTATTCAAATGGGTTGCCATCCTTACCGGCTCGAAAAACGCACTCAAAGGAATTGGTTTTCTCCTCGGTGGTTTATTGCTTACATGGCTTGGCTTCACCTACTCGCTATGGGTCATGGCAGCTTGCTTAGGACTTGTGCTACTCGCTGCTCTGATTGCTCTTGATCAGGACATGGGGAAAAGTAAGAGTAAGGTTAAGTTCACCCAACTCTTTTCCAAGTCGCGGGAAATCAATCGATTATCCACAGCACGATTTTTTCTGTTTGCCTCACGTGACGTTTGGTTTGTGGTGGCACTTCCTGTCTTCTTGAAGTCTCAACTTAGCTGGAGCTTCAATCAAGTTGGCACTTTCATGGCTGCCTGGGTAGTGGGTTACGGTATCGTACAGGCCTTTGCCCCACGTTTAGCAAGTCACAAAAAACTAGGGCAAAGCGCGGCACGCTGGGTAGGTCTACTCGCGTTGGTTACAGCCATGCTTAGCACTTCCATCTCGCTGGACTTCTATCCTGTTGCCTCGATCTTTGTGGGGCTTGGCATCTTCGGCATTATTTTTGCAATGAACTCTGCCATCCATTCTTACTTAATACTCGCATTTACTTCCGAGGATCAAGTGGCACTCAACGTAGGTTTCTACTATATGGCAAATGCTTGGGGCAGACTTGTTGGCACCTTACTCTCTGGCCTTGTTTTCATCTTCGGCGGTTTAGCCGCCTGTTTGTGGACCAGCGCGATCATGTTAATCGCCGCTTTCGTCATTACCCTCTCACTAAAATTGAGGAGCTGAGCTGAAGGTCAACTCCTCGCCCGTCAGTGGGTGCACAAACGTAAGCTCACAGGCGTGTAGCTTGAGCTGACCCGGACCCGTTCCACACCCATAAAACGGGTCTCCCACAATGGGAATTCCAAGACCTTTTTTATGGGATGCGTGAAGCCGAAGCTGATGTGTTCGCCCAGTAATCGGGGTGAATTCAATCCGCGTTGTTTGGGCCTCAATCGCTATTTTACGCCAATGTGTAACACCCATTTTTCCATATATCTCATCGTAGATTTGAATGGGTCGATTATCGACATCGAGGCGAAAGGGCAACTCTATCACACCACTTTCACGCTCCAACACGCCATCCAATAAAGCGATGTATTTCTTTTTAGTTTGTCGCTCGTGAAATTGTCTCGATAAATTCCGATGCGCTTCAGCACTGAGAGCAACAACCATTAAACCAGATGTGTCCATGTCGAGGCGATGCACAGCTGGTTGCTCGATACAGCTCGGATACATCCGCCGCACACGATGGGCAACACTATCTATTTTTTCAGGGCCGCGCCCAGGTACAGCCAGCATACCACTGAGCTTGTTGACCACCACGAAGTCAGGGTCAGCATGCAGAATATCTAGGAGTGGTTCTGAATCCATTACTAAAAGAATCAGTGATCGACCCAGCGCCTTGTGTCAAGATCAGCGCATGGCGCAGATCTTGATTGCCCGCCATTGCCTTTACAAGGCATGCTGAAGCTATGAATGAAGCCATGCTCCACGATGCGTATCTTAGATTTGATGCTGCCAATGCAGAGGACCCCAATACAATAAACGTCAATGGCAAGCCCCGACCTAAGGAACTTGTCTTCGCAGAGCGTCTAAGCGCTGCAGTTTTATCCTTAGATCCAGATGCTTCAACCGCACTAAGACTTGCTGCTCGCTGCCAGCATATCCGACGCTGGAAAATGCCACGCTCGACACAACCCATGGGGCGAACAGGCTATCTGAAATGGCGCACACTACTGAAAAAATTCCACGCTGATGAATCAGCAAAAATTCTCACCACGGTTGGCTACGACCGCGATCTTATCGAGCGAGTGCAGGAGCTCAACCTAAAGAAAAACTTAAAAACAGACGAAGATTGCCAAACCTTGGAAGATGCCCTCTGCCTGGTATTTCTAGAATACCAATTTGATGCACTGATTGCAGATACCGAGCAAGAGAAGCTACTAGGTATCGTCCGCAAAACCTGGGCAAAAATGAGTCCGCGTGGTCAGCAAGCCACAGATAAAATTACTTTCTCAGAGCAAGGAGCTCGTGTTCTCCAACAGGCCTTGTCACAGTAAGCCGCCTCAGGAAGCAAGCTGATGCTCTAAAAACTCGACTTTTCTCCATAATTACACTACCTAAATGCCGTGAGTAGTAACGAACCATCACTCAAAAAAAGCCCTGATCTGGAAGTAAAGGATGCTCAACTCATCTTCAACTCCGTTTGGGAAAACCTAGAGGCCGAGCGTGGTCGCGAAAACATGCGCTTCCCAAAGGAGCTCATTCTTCTGGGAGGAGCCCCAGGCTCAGGTAAAGGAACCAATACTGCTTACATATGCAAGATTCGTGACATTTCATCGGAACCCATAGTCATTAGCTCACTTCTGGACACTCCTGAAATGCAAGCCTTGAAGGCAGAAGGAAACATGGTAGGTGACCGAGAGGTGGTCGACATTCTATTTCGTAAGATGCTTGATCCTGAATACCGAGAGGGCGTCGTGCTGGATGGCTTCCCACGCACTAATGTACAAGTGGAGTGCATCAAGCGGCTTTATGATAAAATGGTATCGCTGAGGCGTGAGTTTGAGAGCACCCCTCTCAAAGTGCACTTTAAGCAACCAATCTACCATATCATGGTACTCTTCGTCGACGAGGCCGAGAGTATTGCGCGCCAGCTCAAACGTGGTCGTGAAATCATTGCGCACAACGAGGAAGTAAAACGCACTGGTGACGGCACCATCCTAGAGGAACGCCCAACCGACACCAACGAGGATCTAGCGCGTAACCGCTACCGGACTTTCAAGGAGCATACATACGATGCTCTACTTTCACTCAAGCAGATCTTCCACTATCATTTCATCAATGCTCAACTTCCACTGGATGCCGTTCAGGGCAACATCCTGCATGAGTTGGAATATCAGAGTTCTCTTGAGCTCGACCCTCGGACCTACGACGTATTGCGCGGACTTCCAGAAGCCGCGGACATCACCAACCACGCCCGCCGTGATTTAGTTTATCGGCTCGATCGCTACAACCTTGAGCATCCAGAACTCTTTCGCGATGTTGTAGAAATGATCGACACAAAAATCATGTCGATCATCAAGCCTCACGCCATTTCTGGCAGAGCTCATGTCAACACTGAGGACTCCCTACTTTCCAAGCCAAAAGCACTTGCCATGCTCATTGATGTGTTTTCAGAACGCGGATTTTTCGCCTCGGTCGACATTCACTTAATGGAAATCCCTAATCGCATAGATCTTAATACAGGCAAGATCGAGTGCCGAGAAAAGAAGGTCTTCCGTATTACCGTGCACTTCAAAGGATCAGAAATTCGGAGAGGCTAACGCTTCTTCGCATCATTATTGATCAAGCACCTTAAGCTCTATCTTACGAAACTGCACGGGGTAGCTACTCGCTTGTAAAGCGATCGCTCCGCTATCATGTGTACTCCCGTCCGTGAGGACTGGTTTCTTGTATTCGGCGATCAGCTGTCCATCTGATTTGTAACGAATTACTTCACCGCCATGAACCTCGATCTCGACGCTCATCCACTGGCTGACCTGTTGTAAGTCACCCCCTTGTTCATTGATATCAACACCTGTTGCTGAAGCGTCAGTGGTGACCTGCGCAAGCTCGTTGTATCCTTTCCTCTGCCCAGCACAGAGCCTTGCCTGCACAGAAACTGGCCGCTCCTGATCCTTACCCACAGTCTCCGGACTCTGGCTATGCAATATCAAACTACTCATCGACATTAAGGATTCAGGGGCATCTCGTACTTGATCACCCAGAAACCTGTACTCCGCCCTCAATATATAATGTGAAAACTCATCTTTATAAAACAAATGCCCAATATTATTGTGCCATCCCTCCTTGTACTTGTCATAGCACACCGTCAATAAACCATCTCTAACAATAAAAGTATTTCTATAATTAACCCCTAAGTCGAATCCCACAAACTTGGGCGTCCATCCGCGGAGATCCCTACCGTTGAAAAGCTGCACCCATGTTTTCCCGCTGTCACCATTTTCTTCAGCACACAAGTTCGCCCACGATAAGCTGACAATAATACAGGCACGTATGTAATAATAAAAATAAACTTTCATGCATAATAGATTACGCCATTCACTCACCTCACATTTCATAATGTTGGGCGATTTCTTCTAAATCGACGAAATTCTCGTGTTAGCTACATACTGTCCTGATGCATTCTCACCAGCTAATGGTTGCCATCGCAACACATGCCGTTTACACATTAATGAATCCAGATGTCGAATTTCTCCCATGCACATACTGACCAAGATCTCACTCGGCTCAGACAATTTCTCAAAGAGACCTTGAACAAATCAGGGGCTGATATCAGCGGGGATCTATCAAAGAGTAAGCAGCTCCTTAATCTTGCTTGTGGTCGTGCTGACGAAACGAAAGTACTGGCAGATGTTTTCGGTCGTAACTCCGAATCTATCCATCTCACGGGTATCGATATCCGAACACGTGAAATAGGAGAAGCCAAAGAGCGCTGGAGTAAATTATCAGGCAAAGCGAGTGCAGATTTCCTTGTGCAAGATGCATCGCAGCTCTCCCAACTCAAAGAACTCGATCACCAGTTCGATATTGCCTTCATGCGCCACCAGAATTTCTGGAATGGTGACACCACATGGACAAAAATTTATGATCAAGCTCTGCATCGCCTTGACGACGAAGGGCTGCTGGTCATCACCTCTTACTTTGACCGCGAGCACCGCCTCGCGCTGGATGCTATTCAGGGCCTCGGAGCTGAACTGCTTTGCACAGAGCGTAATCTTGACTCCCGCATCATTACCGACGCTCCCAACAAGTCGGTTGATCGTCACATCGCCATATTTCGCAAGCCCTAGGCTAAGGTGCCGTTTTCGTGCCACGCATTACTTGGCTCTCCAGCACATTAACCACTCCTCTCCCTCACGAGTCGGGTAGTGATTGAGGGGTAGCCGTCCCCACTCCAGGGTAAAGCATTTCTCAAAGTGCCTCTCGATTGTCTCGATGTTAGTTTTGTAGGGAGGCCCGTCACCCTCAGGATCATGGGCAAAGGCAAAGAATACACCGATGAGAACACCATCAGGTTTCAAAAGGCGGTGCGCCACGTCGACGTATCGACCTCTCTGATCCGGAGTGATCGCACAAAAACAAGTGTGCTCCCAAATCACATCATAGCGCTTCGACTCAGAGAGAGTTGGGTCAAAAAAATCTGCTAGCACATAGCTAGCACCATCCGCACGATTTAATTTTTTTGCCTCCTTCAGTGCCAGTTGCGAAATATCCAGCCCTGTCACTCTGCAACCAGCTTTCGCAAGTGCCCCGACATCATGTCCGTAGCCACAGCCAGGAACAAGCACCTCAGATCCGGAGGCTAATTCACCACTACCGATGACTTCTATAAGTGCCGGTGAAGGAGCTCCTTTATCCCACGGAGTTCGCCCTACCGCGTAATCTTGGTTCCAGTCACGCTGCTCGTTCGTCATATCACTTATAAAGCGGTTTAACCGCCGGTGTTCCAACTTAAAATCAGTTGTAGTAGGGCCATGGCACCGCGACACCTAGTTCCAGCTCTGAGAAGTAAGCTACTCAAAATACGTATCTTCATGTGAGTAAACGGGGGCACAACAGCAGAGAAAACGAATATCTGTAATTGCTTTGATCTGGTGCCATGCACTACGTGGGATCAGAATGGCATCACTAGGTCCTACTTTGCGGATGTCGCCATCAATTTCCATCATGCCCTGCCCATCAAGTATAAAATAAATTTCCTCACTGAGTTTGTGATAATGGCGCTGTGTTTCTCCGCCCTTGGCTAAACTGGCCTCAGCGAGACTCTGCTTTTCCACTGGAGCATTTGTCGCATCTAAAATACTGCGAATGATTGACCCATCGGCTGTAGTAAATGGAATCTGTTCATTAAGCTGGTTGACGATCATGCCTCTAGGTAACAGATTCATCTCGTGGAAACAACTTCCGTTACCTGCCCAGCATGTTTTCAATCTTTCGAGGTTGCTCTTCCTCCCTCTGAGGAGTGCCCATGTGAAGTTGATTATGATTGTGAAGTTTGCTGCCGCCCGATGATCATTTTTTTCTCAGATCACAGTGCCGATGCACGCAGCCTCGATGACTAGTGATGCCTCTTCGTCAACACATCGCTGACCGCGAAGCTTGCCCTTTCTTACCTCATGCTGCCGAGCCGATGAGCCCATCAGACTCTCGTGCTACCCGTAATAACGAGGATCAGGGCTTGTATTACCTGCGTGCACTAACCTGCGCTCAATCCCTTTGGCTTCAGGGAAAGCCTGCTCAAGCACTACTTCAGCTCAACCACGCGCTGGCAATCAAGCTGCCTGTTACTCATCACATCAAGGGTCAATGGCCCCCACCTTATCAAGCCATTGCCTGGATTCTAAGCCGCCGGCACGAGGGGGGCTTCATGGGGAATCCCGTTCGTCATTACCAACACCTTGCAAGCCGCATGAGTGGTCCCAATAAAGAACAACGTGTATGGCGAGCATGGGCCTGCTTTTACCTGGCTCAAGACATACTACCAGTGGACTTGTTCCCACTTGATCATGGCCAAATCAATAAAGAGCAGCTCAGTATCCCCTGCTGGCAGGATGTGCTAAAACAACTTAATCGTATGGATCTGAGCTCAGACAGCCAAATCCTCAAATCAATGAGGCATAGATGACAAACAACGTAATAACAGCTTACCGCTTGCCTTCCATCTCCATTGTTTTACAAGCCCTATACACATGTCCAATCTCTACGAATCAGACCAAGCACTTAGTGAATACCTGCTCATGCACTACGGCACGGATGAAGAACTTATGCCTTGGTCCTTCGGCCCCGCTGACGCGATCGGCTTTCCGAGTCGCACGGTTCGTCATTTTCCTGATCAAAAAGCATCACGCGGCTTAGATATTGGCTGCGCGGTCGGCCGGTCTTCATTTGAGCTTTCTAAAATATGTGATCAAGTCGTCGGCATCGATTATTCCGCCAGTTTTATCGAAGCTGCAAATGAAATGCGCCTCAATGGTAGTATTAGCTACAGAATCAAAGAAAGCGGACAGGTGGGGCACACCACAACCGCTCGTGTTCCCGAGCACAGCCAGCCAGAGCACACACAATTTCTTTGTGCAGACGCCATGAATCTACCCGATGACCTTGGCCAGTTTGATTTCGTTCATGCCGCAAACCTCATCTGCCGACTGCCTGACCCAGCGCAATTGCTAAAGCGCTTACCTGGCCTCGTTGTTACGGGCGGATACCTGGTATTAGCGACACCCTGCACTTGGCTCAATGAGTTCACCCCACCTGAGAATCAACCTAGCGATGACACCTTCAAATGGTTATCAGACCTATTGTCACCCTCTTTCCAGCTGATCAAGAAAGCAGACGAACCCTTCCTGATCAGAGAAACAGCCAGAAAGTTCCAATGGAGCGTATCCATGATAACCCTCTGGCAACGTGTATAAAACCCCTGTAACCACCATATATAGGGCAAAGTGGCTAAAAAAGTCACGAGCTTGACTTTATTGGCGGTGTCGTGTAGTGTCCGCCAATCCTTTTCTGGACATTTTCCTATCTCGGCCAGCAAAAAAGGACTGCCCTTACCCAAATCGATATTTTCGTTACTTCTTACTTACTCAACACGTAGGCCCATTTTCCACCATTTGCGGAACAAACAACCGCACTACCCAAAAGTCATTATGCCCAAAATACCTTTCAATCGCGTTAACTGGATTACCAGTATATTCCTGATTTCTACTGCTCTCATCGCTATCATTGGCGTTCCCATTTATCTATTCAAATTCGGAGTAGACTGGTTCTTGGGAGGAATGTTCTTCTTCTACGCAGTGGCAACCACCATGAGTATCACACTAGGTTACCACCGCCTCTTTTCGCATTTATCTTTCAAAGCCAAGTGGCCTGTGAAGTTCTTCACTCTTCTATTTGGCGCCTGCGCATTCGAGAACTCATGTCTCGATTGGTCTGCCGATCACCGCAAGCATCACAAACATGTAGACCACGATGAAGACCCTTACGACATCTCAAAAGGATTTATGTGGGCACACATCGGCTGGCTTATCTTCAAGCTAAAGCCAGAGCAACCAGTCAGTAACGTGAATGACCTACTGAAAGATCGCATGGTCATGCTCCAGCACAAATACGTCCACTGGATTGGCTTTTTTGTAGGCCTCGTACTTCCAGCAGTGATTGCATACATGGTGGTGCCAACGTGGCAGTATGCCATGGGCGGATTTCTTCTTGCTGGAATTCTCAGAATTGTAGTTGTTCAGCACTGCACATTCTTCATCAACTCACTCTGCCACACCATCGGCAAACAGCCATATAACACCGAGAACTCTGCGCGTGATTCAGCGATCATGGCCGTTTTCACCTGTGGAGAGGGCTACCACAACTACCACCATGCTTTTCAACACGACTACCGCAATGGTGTTAAGCCTTGGCAATTTGACCCCACCAAGTGGATGATTTGGACGCTTTCCAAGCTGGGTCTAACCAGTAATCTACGTCGTGTATCCGATGAGAAGATTTTACTCGCTGAGATGCGTGAAGCATGCCGCCAGGCAGATCGCCTCAAGGCGATCGAACCAGAAGCCGCTCTTTGCGAAAAGGCCATGGAAGTATTCCACAATTTTTCACAACGTCTCACCGATAGCTACTCCGAACTCGAAGAAGCCATATCTGGTAAGGTGACGGTCTCCAAGCAAGCCATGGCCCAATGGCAGAAAGAGACACGCGAATTTGTGCGTCACGTATCAGTGATTAATCGCCAGCTTCAAAGTCCTGCTTAATTACCACAAAAACATCAAATTTTAATCATCAGGCCTGCACATGTGTGTGGGCCTGTTTGTTGTATCTCGATTGGTCATGGATCGACTAATCAATGAGCCAACTTTTTAACCGCATTGCTCACTTTCTCGATTGCCAGCTAATCCATCCATGCTTAAGGATCATTCCAGTTCGCAACACTTTTTATTCATTATGAAAACAATCCATTATCACATTTTACTGACATGTATCGCAGTTCTCTCTGCCTCATGTGCAAAACAAGTCAGCCAAGCCCCAGAACCTGTGAAAGAAACGCCCAAAAAAGTAAAAAGCATTAGCAAGCCTCGGGCATCTCAGGAATCTGTCGTAGAGGCAACCAATCTATTTCGTACGCCTACGGATGATCTTGCGCTGCCAACGGACGAACAAATAGCAGAAGGCGAACAAGCAGCGGGCATTCAATCTCCTGCTCAACCTGACCCATCAGCACCGAGTATATCCATCAAACCTCCGGCAAACTCCCCTTCTGCCGATAATCCCTAAGCAAAAGATTGTCCTCAAGCCCGGTTGCCATGCGCAAACCTAAAAAATTTAATCCTCATCCATTTGATTATCATGAGGAGCTCGAACTTGAAATCTCGTCGCTGAGCAATCTAGGTGCAGGCATTGCACGCATTCAACTTGATGTTGGCAACGAAAACGTCGAGGACGATAAGGCGCAAGGCTGGGTCATCTTTGTGCCTCACACCCTTCCGGGCGAAAAAGTCCGTGCCCGCATCTTCCGCAACGACAAGTCCCACAGCCAAGCTGATCTTATTGAAGTGCTCGACCCTTCCTCAGACAGACTTGAGCCTAAATGCACTCTCTTTGGTAAATGTGGCGGCTGCCAGTATCAACATCTCTCCTACGAGAAACAACTCGCCTGGAAAACGCGGCAAGTAGAGGAACTACTCACGCACATGGCCGGTGTAAATACCGATGTATCACCTGCTATTGCTTCACCAAGGCAATGGGGTTACCGCTCAAAAATCACCCCACATTTCAAACGCCCGCGAGACGGTAAAATTGGAGACATTGGCTTCTTGCTTGCTGGGCAACGTTCTCACCTCGTCGATGTTCCCCACTGCCCCATCGCTATGGATGAAATCAACGATGCCATGCCCAGCATTCGAGAAGAAACACGCGCCAACGCCAAGGCATACAAAAAAGATGCAACTCTCCTACTCCGAGCTACCGAAGGCCGTGTTGAAACCAATCACCGCAATCCAATCTCTGAGACAGTTGCTACCGAGGCCGGAGATATCACCTTCCATTTTCTCGCTGGCGACTTTTTTCAGAACAACCCATTTATTTTACCTGCATTTACAGGTTATGTCGCCCAGCAAGCAGCATCTTCTGGCGCCAACTACCTAGTCGATGCCTACTGCGGATCGGGCCTCTTTTCGCTGTGCCTTGCACACAAGTTTAAACAAGTCGCAGGAGTGGAGGTGAGTGAGACAGCTGCTGATTGGGCACGCCGCAATGCCGAGCTCAACAAGATAGATAATACCACCTTTCTAGCCTCGAGTGCCGAGGGCATATTTGCTGACATTACCTTCCCTGCACAAGAAACAGCGGTCGTCATTGACCCGCCACGTAAGGGTTGTAATCAAGAATTTCTAAATCAGCTGTTTGACTTTGGGCCTCGTAAAGTTGTCTATGTCTCCTGTAACCCCGCTACTCAAATGCGCGACCTCAAGGAGTTTCTCTCAGCTGGATACAAGCTCACCGCTGTTCAGCCTTTTGATCTATTTCCACAGACCAGACACCTCGAATGCGTAATCGTCTTGGAGAAAGAAATTTAAAGTCAATCGTGTGGCCGATTATACACTCAAAAAGTAATCGCAAAACTGCCTCCACTCTTGTTGCGCTTGTCCCAGCGTGACGGGCGAAAATTGCACCTTTGTTCCCGGCCCCGCTTGGCCCAGTTTTGGTAAATCGACACGCGCCACCACACCTAACTTGGGATAACCTCCCAGCGTTTGGCGATCATTCAGCAATACGATTGGCTGCCCATCATTTGGCACTTGAATGGCACCCAAGGCTATCCCTTCAGAAATAATCCCATCGTTAGGGGGCTTAATCTGATTACCTTTCAACTTAACACCCATGCGATCCAACTCGGGGGTAACCTCATATTCCGCCTGGTAAAACCCACTCAAAGCTTCTGGGCTAAAATCACACGCTTGATAAGACTCGATAACACGCAGACTTATCGTTGCTGGATAATTAGGCACATACCGAGCTGGCACATGCGCTACGTTAACTGGATCGACTGCTAATGCTGGCAGCACTTCGCCTTCGGTAAGCAAAGACCCAACACCATTACGAACGACCACCGAACAACTCTCCATTATAGGCTCAGTCTGCACACCGCCCTTTAAGCCAATATAGCCACGCAATCCCTCACGAGCTGGGTGCAGTTTGAGAGTCTGCCCGCGCTGGATTGGAAAGCTACGCCAATTGCCAACCAAGTTGCCATCGATCTCTGCTCTCATGTCCGCTCCGCAGATAGCCAACAGAAGATCGCTCTGCGCTTGGAAACTAGCCATGCCGACCGCTATTTCTATTGTTGCCGCATCAGGCTCATTACCTAACAGTCGATTTACCCAACAGTGAGCCTGTAAATCTATCGGCCCTCCTTGGCTTAGGCCATGTGTAGCATATCCATAACGACCAAGATCTTGCACTGTACAACACACGCCTGCTTGAATCACTTTTAGACCATCAACTTTATCCATATCCTCAGACATGCCCTCCCCTCTCCACATACTCCT
>CBFHPA010000047.1:0-14607 GCA_965657565.1 Oceaniferula sp. | reverse complement strand
GCATGCTGTTCTCTCCGATCAACCCTGCTGACATCAATTACATTCAGGGTATCTACGGCATCAAACCTGAGCTTCCCGCAGTTCCAGGCCTCGAAGGATGCGGCGAAGTCATCGAGAGCTGCTCGGATGATTTCCGAGCCGGGGACCTTGTCATCACGATCAAGCCCGTGGGCACCTGGGCCGAACAAGTCGTCTGCCCAGCTGACCAAATACTCAAGATCCCTGCTGACACCCCCGTCGAGCAAGCCTCCATGCTCAAGGTCAACCCACTGACCGCATGGTGCATGTTGACCCAGTTCATCGATTTACCCAAGGGCTCATGGATCATTCAAAATGCCGCAAACTCGGGCGTGGGCACCTGTGTCATTCAAATTGCCAAATTGCTCGGCCTGCGCACCATCAACCTCGTTAGGCGTGAGGAGCTCATCGAACCCCTGACTGAGCTTGGTGCTGACCACGTGCTACTTGATGATGCCTGTGCTATCGAAACAATACAAAAAATCACTACTGATAGCCCTCCAAGCCTCGCCCTCAATGCCGTCGGTGGAGACAGTGCGCTCCGCTTAATGGACACTCTTGCGATCAAAGGTATCCATGTCACTTACGGGGCGATGAGCCGAAGAAGCCTCAAAGTTCCGAACAAATTCCTCATCTTCAAGCGCATTCAGCTACATGGATTCTGGGTCACTGAGTGGATCAAGGAGAACGACTCCAGCCTCGTGTCCGAAACCTATCAGCAACTCGCGCAGTGGATCAGTGAGGGCAAACTGGCACAGCCTATCGACTCGACCTATCCACTGGCTGACATCAACACCGCTTTGACCCACGCCATGAAAGATCAGCGCGACGGAAAGGTATTGCTTGATTGTAGCTCGGGCTAAAAAAAGTCTGAATAAGTTTCATATCCAGTCCGTCCAATGGGGCGAACTACATCAATAACAAGGATATGAAAATCGTCATCGCTACACTTGCCATCATCGTCGGGCTATTTGCCCTTTCCCATAACGCTGAAGCCCGCTCGCCCAAGCATTGCGGCTCAAGCTACACCTACCGAAGTGGTCATGCCTCCTGTGGCTGCCCCATCTACACCAAGCGTATTGTTTCTGGCTACGACTGCTATAATCGACCTATCTACCGCTACTGCGGTGTGCCCATCGTTCACCGCTGCAATAACAAGCATGGCCACTATCGCTCAAGCTATAGCCGTTATCACAACAACCACTATTCATTGAATCGCTATCGCAGTCACTACGGCAGCCGCTACGCTCATCACAGGTATGGTAGCAGATATGGTGGTCACTATGGCTTCAGGACGAGCTTCGGCAGCGTTCGTATTTGCCGATAAGCCTGTAAGCTCTCAAACAATGGCTGGGAGGAACTCTCAAACGACTGGGTTTATAAAGCACGATCAAGGTTCAGGGCACACTAATCACGCTCTAGGCATCATTCTCCTCTGCCTGCTTCTTGATCAAGTCACGCTCCACCTTCTTTCTGTCGCGCGCTTCACGAAAGAAACTCTGCAACAAACCAAGGCACTCATCTTGTAAAACCCCAGATGAGATCTCACAACGATGATTGAGGGGTGGATTCGATTCGAGTAAATTAATCCAGCCCCCAGCAGCACCAGCTTTTTCATCCGGACAACCAAAGACCACCCTGTCAGGACGGCAATGAACGATGGCCCCAGCACACATCGGACATGGCTCCTTCGTCACATAAAGTGTGCATCCCTCCAATCGCCAATCCCCGACAGCATCTTGAGCAGACGTCAAGGAGAGCATCTCTGCGTGTGCGGTAGCATCCTTCAGGGTCTCAACCTGGTTCCATGCACGCGCAATCACCGAGCCATCACGCACGACGACTGCACCGACCGGCACTTCCTTCGCCTCGTATGCCTTTCGCGCCTCACGCAGAGCCATCTGCATAAAGTAGTCATCACTTTGGAAATCCATCATCAGGTCCGCGCTGTCATCACTCACATCATTCACGTAAGCAATCTGTCAAAAAAACTTCAAACTTCAAACCGAATACTTCACACTCTCGAGCATGAGCTCATGGCAACACACCGACATCATCATCGCTCCATCACTACTTGCCTCTGATTTTTCCAGAATTAAAGAGGAAACCCAGCGTGCGATCAGCTGTGGTGGAGACTGGATTCACCTCGATGTCATGGATGGGCACTTTGTTGACAACATCTCCTTTGGCCCGGCCATCATCAAAGCCATTGATGATGTCAATGACGCCTTTCTCGATGTTCACCTGATGATTTCCAGACCAGATCATTATCTGGATCGCTTTCTAGATGCCGGCTCAGACATGATCACTGTGCACGTCGAGGCAGAGCATGACGTTAGCTCCACACTCAAGCGCATCAAAGATGCCGGCAGGCAAGCTGGGCTCGCCCTCAATCCTGCAACTGCCATGTCAGAGGTCGAGCCCTACCTCGACCAAATTGACATGCTACTCTGCATGACTGTCGTACCCGGCTTTGGTGGGCAGTCCTTCATGCAGGAAGTCATGCCCAAGGTTAAGCAAGCCGCCACTTGGCGAGATGAGCGCGACCTCAATTACCACATTCAAGTAGATGGAGGTATCGATCAAGAGACCGCGCCCTCAGCCACCCGAGCAGGCGCCAATGTGCTGGTTGCAGGTTCTTCCACCTTCAAGGCCGACGATATGGCTGCCGCGATTCAAGCGATTCGTAGCTCCTAGCTCTCATCATCTCGATTGAGGATATTTCTACGTGTATTATAGCCATTCCGAGGTTACAGAATAAGCATGACGATGACTGCCTACATCACAAACCTCAGCAATGAGCTCGGTGCTCTGTTGCGCCCTGATCAGGTATCATCCCTGCCAGAGATACGCACTGAGCATAGCTCGGACAAGTGGCACGCATCCAGCCTTCCAGATCTGGTCGTTTTTCCTGAGTCAGCCGAGGACGTTGCCGCCGTCATCAAATACGCCGCCGTCCATCATATTCCGATCTACACCCGTGCGGCGGGAAGCGGCCACACAGGTGCGTGCGTTCCCGTAGAAAAAGGCATCCTAATTTCGATGATGAGGATGAATAAGATCGTCGAAATCAGCCCTTCCGATGGTGTTGCCGTGGTTCAGCCCGGAGTCATTACGGGAGAGCTTCAAGCTGCCGCCAGAGACCACGGGTGGTATTACCCACCTGATCCTGCATCGCTCAAGGAATGCACGATTGGAGGCAACATAGCCACCAACGCCGGCGGACCACGTTGCCTCAAATACGGTGTTACTAAACAATACGCCCTAGGCCTCGAAGTCGTGCTCGCTTCTGGAGAAATCTTACGTAGCGGCGGGCGCTGCCACAAAAACTCAACTGGCTTTGATCTCACCTCTCTGATGGTCGGCTCAGAGGGCATGCTCGGCATCATCACAGAAATCACCGTTCGCCTCATTCCCCATCCACAGACGCGCGCCATGCTCGGCGCCTCCTTTGCCGACTTTGCTAATGCCGCTGAAGCTGTCCAAGCCATTCTCGACTCAGGCACCCTGCCATCCGCATTGGAAATCACCGATGGATTCACCATGGCGGCAGCCAGGGATTACTTGGGAAGTGAAAAGCTTCCACCGGGAGATGCCTACCTGATGATTGAGATCGATGGTAATGAGGAAACGGTTGCTCGAGAACTCCCCCGCCTGAACCAGTTCCTCACAGAGGTAGGAGCCCTGCGCATCGATGAAGCACCGAACGAAGATGCCTGCGAACGTATTTGGCAACTGCGCCGTGATTTCTCCTACTCGCTCAAACATACCGGACTGACCAAACTCAATGAGGATATCGTCGTACCACGCTCCAAGCTCGTTGACCTAGTTAACTTTGCTACCCAGCTTCAGCAGGACACGGGCATCCCAGTCGCGTGCTTTGGCCACGCCGGTGATGGCAATATCCACACCAATCTCATGGTTGATAACTATGCCGATCCTGAGACTAAAAAGAAAGCGGACACAGCTCTCGACAAGCTCTTCACCTGGGTCATTGATAATGGCGGTGTTATCAGTGGCGAACATGGCATCGGCCTGGCGAAGAAACCATGGATCAAGCAAGCACTTGGTGAAACATCCATTGCTCTGCACCACAGCATTAAAGACGCCCTTGACCCCAAGGGCATTCTCAACCCGGGCAAGTTTTTGGATTAGTATTTTGCCACCATGGACGACCTCTTTGCACACGCCGATTCTCAGCAATCAGACCCTGAAAAAAGGGTTCTCGAGCTCAGCCAACAACTCGAGCACCACAACAAGCTCTACTATCAGGACGCGGAGCCTGAAATATCGGATGCAGAATATGATGCTCTGATGGGTGAGCTCAAGAAGCTCGAATCTGCCCACCCCTCGCTGGCCAAGCCGGACTCTCCAACCCAACGCGTGGGTGGAGCCCCATTAGAGCACTTTGAGCAAAAAAAGCATATGGTTCCTATGCTCTCAATCGAGGACATTCATGAACTTAAAGACGAGGAATTGGCTGAGCTCGACGATCCGGAGGCAGGCAAGGCAGAGAACCTGCGGGACTGGTATAGACGCTTGAGCAAAAACTTAGGCCAACAAAACGTTGCGATTACCATCGAACCCAAGATCGATGGTGTTGCCGTGGCCATCGTCTACCGCAAAGGTGTTTTAGACTATGCCCTAACTCGCGGAGACGGATCTAATGGTGATGACATTACCCAAAACATCAAGACCATCAAATCCATCCCGCTGCGCCTGCCAGAGGGAGCCCCTGATCTCTTTGAGGTTCGCGGAGAAGTCTTTATGCCCAACGAGGCCTTCGCACAGCTCAACGAACAGCGCGATGAGGCCGGTGAGACCGCATTTGTTAATCCACGCAATGCCACGGCTGGAACACTCAAGCAGCTCGATTCTAAACTAGTTGCCGCACGCCCTTTAGACTGCATTTTCCACTCCTACGGCAAGGTAGAAAATGCACCTTACACAGCGGTAGATGAATTCCAACAAACACTCAAAGACTACGGGCTCAAGGCAAGCAAGTGGTTTCAAATGGCAAACAACGCCGACGAGCTACTGGCTGTCATTGCCAAGCTTGATGATGACCGCCACCATTTCCCCTACGCTACGGATGGCGCGGTCATCAAAGTGCGCGAGCTTGCCGATCACGAGCAACTTGGCGCAACCTCCAAGCACCCCAAATGGGCCTGTGCTTACAAATTCCTACCGGAACAAAAAGAAACTCTGCTGCACAACATCACGATTCAGGTCGGCCGCACAGGAGTACTTACCCCTGTTGCCGAGCTCACTCCTGTATTTGTCTCCGGCACCACTGTCTCGCGTGCCACCCTACACAACCAAGATGAGATTGACCGCAAAGACGTCCGCATCGGTGACACGGTCATCATCGAAAAAGCCGGCGAAATTATACCTGCGGTAGTCAAGGTCATCACCGCTAAGCGACCGCCACAGAGCAAAGCCTTCAATCTGTTCGAATATGTCAATGGTGAGTGTCCATCCTGTTCAGGACCTATTGAACAAGAGGAGGGCTTTGTTGCATGGCGCTGCACCAACTTTGCCTGTCCCGCACAAGCGGTCACTCGCATCAAGCATTTCGCCTCGCGTAAAGCACTCGATATTGATGGCCTTGGCACTGCTGTTGCCGAAAAACTAGTCGAAACTCAAACCGTCTCAACCACCCTAGAGCTCTTCGACCTGACGCCCACATCCTTGTCGGACCTGCTACTCGATCCAGCCAAACTGGGCAGTGGTCAGAGCAAACCACGCCGGCTTGGTGAAAAAAAAGCAGCCCTCATCGTTGACTCACTCGATCAGTCAAAAGACTCCCCCCTTTCGAAGTGGATCTATGCCATGGGTATTCCCCAAATCGGAGAATCCGCAGCACGCGAGATTGGCCGCCTCCACCGAGACCTCTCAGAAGTCGCGGGCTCTGAAATTCTTCAGGACCTTGCCGATCTCCCCAACTATCAGGAACTCTCCGTTTCTAAACGCAAAAAAGAAAACCATCCTCGCCTCGCACAGTATCACATTGAATCTGAGCTCGGACCCGTGGCTGCCCAGCACATCGTGGCCTTTTTCAACAGCCTAGCAGGACAACATGTGTTGGATAAATTATCAGCCCTCAATATCAACCCACAGTCAGACAATTACGATCCGGAAAAATCAGCTGCCCAGTCATCGAATTCAGCAATCACTGGCAAAACATTTGTCATCACCGGAACACTGAGTAAACCGCGCCCCGATTTTAAAAAACTCATAGAAGCCAATGGAGGCAAAGTATCAGGCTCGGTATCAGCCAAAACTGATTATTTACTAGCTGGTGAAAAAGCAGGATCGAAACGCACCAAGGCAGAATCTCTCGGCATTACCGTCCTTGATGAGCAGAGCTTTGCCTCTTTACTCCCCTGAGCTCGAGCTTCTCAAAAATTCTCCCCACTAAGTTTTTGCCAAGTGCAGTGCGTATGGCATACTCCCGACATGACAGGAACTTCCGTTAGCGTGATGAACCAAATTGCCCGCTTGCTGGCACCGGCTCTCATGCTGCTGAGCTTGATCATGATGATGCTCCTTACGAGCTGTGGCGGTGGTGGCGGTGGCGGCTATGTGAATGAAAACCGCACCCTGCGTGGCTACAACCCTGGTGTTGGACCATTTGATAATCAGGGGAACTATATCGAACGTTGGGCAAACGACAAAAGCAAAGGCAATTGGTGGCGTAAGAGCATCGTGCATGAGCCAGCAACTACAGCACCACCAACAGCCAAACCGGCTATCGTTGCTGCCGTAGCAACCCCCAAAACATCAGTCAAACCTACTACCAAAGCAACCGCCAGCTCATCAAGCCCCAAGCCAAAACCTGCTGCCACCTCTGCTTCCGCCCCCAAACCTAGCGCTGTGGTTAAAGTTCAGCCTGCACGAAAGCCGCCCATCCGCCATGTCATCAAAAAAGGCGATACTCTCTGGGGACTCTCCCGCAAATATGGCACCACAGTTACCGCTATTCAGCGCGCCAATGGGCTCAAGGGCTCAAATCTCAGCATTGGGCGCACCCTGCTAATTCCTAGATACTAATCAAGGTTTAGAAAGCACCCTGCTTTAGCCCTAAAAAATCAGGGTTATTTGCTACTGCTAGTATACCTAAAGGTATGACAGGCTATTGTTTTGTTCCCATCTTGCATGTGATCTCATGCGCGCTGAGTTGAAAAAATCGGTGATGCAATTGAACGGAGACAAACAATACCAAATTATTTTTTGCGGGATCCTCCTGGGTAGCTTCTGAGAAATCACCATCTGGGAAAAAATATTCAGGTCATCTTGGAGCTGAACATTCGCCTATCACAATCTAATATTGACCAACGCCACTCTCCATAATACTGTTCTTTTGAACAGCATTATGGATTTAACCGCACTCTTCGTTGACTTTGACGCCTACTTCGCCTCCGCGGAGCAGCACATGCAGCCTCACCTGCGTGGCAAGCCGGTGGGGATTGCCCCAGTGCTGGCAGAAACATCCTGCTGCATTGCCGCCAGCTACGAAGCCAAAGCACATGGTATCAAAACAGGTACGAGTATCGGTGATGCACGCAAGCTCTGCCCCGGCATCCAAATCGTTCAAGCTCGGCCAGCCAAGTATGTCGAGCTGCACCACCGGCTCGTTGCCGCCGTAGAGTCCTGCATCCACGTGGAAGACGTTCTCTCGATTGATGAAATGTGGTGCTGGCTGCCCTACAACCTGCGCGAGCCAGAGACCGTCAATCAAATCGGTCAACGAATTAAACGCGCCATCCACGATCAGGTCGGGCCATGGATCAACGGCTCTGTCGGAGCTGGACCCAACCGGTGGCTCGCCAAAATGGCCTCTAAGATGCGCAAGCCGGATGGCTTATTTATTATTGAGTCCACGCAGCTACCAGAAATCCTCTATGAGCTAAGTCTTCGCGATATCCACGGTGTAGGCCGCGCTATGGAACTACGCCTCCACGCCAATGGCATCCATGATGTAAGAACCTTATGCCACGCAACACGCAAGCAGCTCCATACTGCTTGGGGTGGCATTGAAGGCGAACGGCTCTGGCTTCAATTACGGGGCAAAGAAGTACCGAGCACACAGGCAGAGCGCCGCAGCATCGGCCATAGCCATGTGCTACCACCTGACAAGCGGACTCCTGAGGGAGCTCTCTCTGTATTGCACAAGCTCACCCAAAAAGCAGGCCAACGCCTTCGTAGCCATGGCATGCTAGCACAGCGCTTTTCCTTATCCTTACGTTATCTTCGTGGAGGTCATTGGCATTGGGAGGCCGATTTGGAAGCCACTGATGACTCACTTACGCTTGCCCGTGCAGCATCACACCTCTGGAAGCAACGTCCTCATCATCAGGAGCAGCTATTAAAAATATCGATGGTACTAGGCCGGCTGGTCGATCGGGGCAACTACACCCCCTCGCTCTTCAAAGAGTCAGACAATACAACTTATCAAGCAGGCAAAAATAGACAGGCTCTTAATCAGTCCATGGATCAGCTAGTGAAAAAATTTGGCAAACAATCTATCTATCTAGGAGGAGCTCATGACGCGATCGAAGCTGCACCCATGCGCATTTCTTTTGGCCATATTCCCGACCTTGAGATCGAAAGCGACTGATGACTAAGTGAGCTATCACCCATTTACTATCACCCCATTATCATCCCATTGGATAAGGAATATCCGCACTGACCTGATCAATTTTTTTCAAGGTTTCATCGTCGAGAACTACATCAATTGCCGCTATAATAGGGTCTAGCTGATCTTCATGTGAAACTCCAACAATTGTCGACGCTACGAAGTCATGCTGTTTACTCCACGCGGTTGCCAAGGTCACAATGTCGATGCCCACTTCTTCGGCAATGGCGATAAAGTTCTCCGTGGCAGCCACACTTCGATCATTGACAAAACGCTCTGCCATTTCCTTCTGACGTGGCGCACCGTTTTGCAGGTAACTACTGAAGCGTGCCCCTTGCGGAAATTGTCCTCCATTGTATTTACCCGTAAGAACTCCTCCAGCAAGAGGGCTGTAGGGTAGTAAGCTGATATTTTCTTGGCGGCAGACTTCGGCCAGCTCATCTTCAAAACGACGATTATTAAGCGAGAAATTATTCTGAATGGTATCATAGCGGGTCAGACCACAACGATCACTCGTCCAGAGCGACTTCATCAGCCCGTAGGCGTCTTCGTTGCTGGTACCCGTTACACGCACTTTGCCCTCTGCCACCAATTCATCGAGAGCCACCAGAGTATCTTCAGCGCGCATGCCATGGTCTGGCCAGTGCACCTGATAAAGATCAATATAATCCGTCTGCATACGCCGCAGGCTTCCGTCGACCGCCTGCCTGATCTGATGGCGATCAATCGCTGCCTTACCGCCCCGCACGGGAGGGTTGAACCACCCATGAGCAGGACCCGCAATTTTGGTGGCAATAATAAGGCTGTCTCGGCTTTTGGTTTTTAACCATTCCCCTAGCCACTCTTCAGTGAGGCCGGCCAACTCACTGGTCGGCGGCACCGGATACACCTCCGCGGTGTCGAGAAAATCAATGCCCGCATCCACTGCCTTGTCTAAAATACGAAAACTCTGCTGCTTGTCGCACTGTGTACCAAAAGTCATCGTGCCTAAACAAATGTCGCTAACGACAATACCACTTTTCCCGAGTCGATTTTGCTGCATGCAACAATCTTGCCCCACCAGCCAAGCTTGGCAAGCACGTGTGCAAATGATAGACCCTTATCCATGGAACACATGATCGATCTGCTTATGCTCATCTTGCTGCAAGCCGTGCTCGGCTTTGACAATCTACTCTACATCTCACTGGAGTCGAAACGAGCCCCGCTTGAAAAACAGAAAGCCGTTCGCATCTGGGGCATCGGCTTAGCAGTGGTGTTGCGCATCGGCCTACTTTTCTTACTACTAAAAATGATGCATTCCTTCCAGTCTACATGGTTCAAGCTGGATACTAATTTTGTCTATGCAGAGGTCAACTTCGCCTCCGTGATAACGCTTATTGGTGGTATTTTTATTATTTATACAGCAGTCAAAGAGATCATTCATATGCTTAGCTTCGAAGAAGCCCATGCACATGACCAAGAAAAAAAGCAGGCATCAATGGCAAAAATAGTTGCCCTTATCGTTATCATGAATTTGGTGTTTTCTTTCGACTCCATTCTTAGCGCCATGGCAATCACCAAGGTTGCTTGGGTCATGACCATCGCTATTGTTACCAGCGGTATTCTGATGATCGTGATGGCTGATAAAGTATCCACCTTCCTACAAAAAAACCGGCTCTACGAAGTGCTCGGCCTGTTCATTCTATTTATCGTCGGAGTGTTGTTAGTTTCGGAAGGCGGCCACAAAGCACACCTCAGCTTCTTTGGCCATCCAGTCGAGGCCATGAGCAAGACCACTTTCTACTTTGTCATCGCGGTCCTAGTGCTCATTGATATTGTTCAAGGACGTTATCAGAAAAAGCTAATGGCCAAGAAGCAGAAGCTGCATGACCGTATTGCCTAAGCCATCTCGCTGTGGAATAGCCAACATAGTGTATTTAGCCTCTTTGGACACTTGCCGACTTAGTAATTATATCTAAAATAAATTAAAGGGCACATTGCTCGTAAACGATTCTTATTTGGAAGTATCACACATGAATTGTCACCAACATAACAATATTTTATTAGCTGAGCACAAATCAATTTATTTGTTTGTGCCTAAAACAGGTTGTACCAGCTTCAAAACAATTATTAGTCAAAATCTTGGTCTAGATATCGACTATGTACATCATTATACTTGGCCCTATGCTTTGAAGAATGAAATCAATTCAGAAAGATACAAAGATTATTTCAAATTTACTATCGTTCGCAATCCATGGGACAGAGCCTTTTCCGCGTTTTTGAGTAAAATAAAACAAAACAAAAACAAGGGCGGAAAAAGAATGAAAAACGGCGTTTATATGGGCTTAGCCAATACAGAAGCACACTTCTATGCAGGCATGAGTTTCAAGGATTACCTGCGAAGACTTCAAACCATATTTAGTGAAATGAAAGACTCACATTTCACCACTCAGTATTCCATTTTGACAGATGATGCTGGGGTATTACTACCCAATTTTATAGGAAGGTTTGAAAGTTTATCAGCCCATTCAAAAGAAATAGCTCTAAAGCTAGGATGGTCCTACGATTCGTTACCACATATAAACAAGACAAATTCAAATTTTTCATCCTACAAAGAAGCCTATGATAACGAAACAGAACAGATAGTCAGAGAGCTTTATAAGGATGATATAGAAAATTTTGGTTATGAATTTTGATGACTTATTCCTCTGGCAACTCGGTTGACAAGTTCTTGTGCTGATCAACCGCCGAATCACGAGACTCAATCAAGGAGCACATCATTTCCCCTGCGCTACGTCTTAGGCGCTTCATTTCTAGAGGTTTCAAAGCATGACGATGGCTGCTTCTTGTCTGATCCATCATCAATGAAACCATACGACGAACGACTTCCATGAAATGAAATTTAAGCCAATGGCTAGTGTCTTCTATTTCGACAGCGGGCAAGCCGTATTCATTCAAAAATGCCAAGATGTGCTTCTCTCGGCAGCCAAACTTTCTCAGGTCCCTGCGTCGAGACGAAAACAGTTGGTAAACATCGAGATAGATTAAAAACCGGCTGATGTCGCTTGCTATCGGAGATCTTCCACGTCCTCCGATATCGAAACCTACCGCTCGCTCTTCGTTAACAAACAAATTAAAGGGCGTAAAATCGCCATGCGCAGACACATGCTGCATCAGCTTGCCATTCATCTCTGCCACGATCACCCGAACCATCTCGATACAATCATTCAAAAACTCATCCTGAGCAAGAGACCGCGGAGCAAAACTCTCGATTCGTTCCAAATTATCCGCTAGCTTCTGCAGGTAATGATTCGCCTGATAGGGTTCATCAACAACTTGAGACTGAGAATGAAACCATTGCAGCCAGCGGGCCGCATGTCGGATAACAAAAAGACGCCTACCTGGCACCAGCATCCCCTTCACTAAAAACTGCGCAGATGTTGGAGTATCAATATACTCCATTACAAGCGCATTTCGCTTACGCAATAACAGAAGCGATTCAGGCACCGTACACGCCTCGGTCTCAACCTGCTTCAGGCGACGAAGCTTCCTGTGCTCGATTTGTGCTAAATTTCCATTGGCTAGACTAGCATGATAGGCCTTAAGAACCAGTCGAGGCTGTTGGAGCTTCGCTGACTCAATAAAATAGATCTCACACTCGCGCCGTTTAAGCGGCTTTCCTATCACCCGCAAATCATCACATCCTGTCCTCCGGCACAGAATCGGCAGAAGCACCATCATATCGACTTCTTTACTACATGAGATTTGCTTTTTGATTGAAGGCTTTAAGCTCATCGTATTGGGCACAGGCAAGATGGTATTATAATAAACAGTTTGAGCGCGTCCTGTCGTGCGGGGAAATGAATGAGCGAGTCATAAGCTACGGTCTGTGAGATAACCCAAACTAGTTCACTTAAACATGTGTTTTTACAATTCAGGATTAAAAGTCTTTATTGAAAACTATCGATACAATTCCCCTCAGCATCTTGAAAAGATTGAATGTATATTCAACATTATTTTAATGTATACGCCCAGCGCTCATCAATCCCCCAGGTCATCGCTCAGCCAGACTCCCTACTCCGGAAGTCTGGCCATCAGATTGCCGTGATACACGGCGCCCCTTGAGGGGCCGTGCTCGTGATCATCGATGTCATCCAGGGTCGTTATCAGAAAAAAACTGATGACGGACAAACAGAAGCTGCACCACATCTCTCGCTGAGCTTCTTTCCCTATCACCCCGACGTAAAAAACCCACAGAACAGTCCGCACCAAAGGTTCTGATTCAAATGGTGATGGTTAACCGACGACTACCTATCCGTGGAAATCGTTCCATGCTTATGCCCTATTTGTGTTTATGATTCTGCTGAAAAGCAATCCTCTTGAGCAAGAGAGGTCGTCAGCAAATTCACGATATAAGGTGATTCTTGATATCCATTTATTAATCATCGACAGACCACCGAGAATGCATTTGTGTAGCTTTATGATTTTATCTTTCAAAACCATCCTGCGATTCAGCCTGACCCTAACCATTGGCGCCCTTCCTGTTCTGGCACATCAAGGCGGCCAATACACCTTGATTAGCACCAAGGCCGAAACCAAGCCAGCTGAAGGGGCCGCAACCGCCAAAGTCAGCGGTCAGGGAGATTACAAGTTCAGAGTATTACATGGCCGTGACCTCCTCCCCGCTGAGGCCCTCAAGGTCTTGAAGTCTGCTCACGGTGGCTTTGCTATCGATCGCCGCCAAGGTAAGGGCGAGATCTATTTCGCCTTACCTCGTGCTGGCATTATCCAAATCAGCTCGGATTTTTCTTCTGCCAAAATGATTGATACCGCCCCTGAAGTCAAAAATACCAATATGCACAACACCACCATTTGGTATGGCAACGACGGAACTCCCTACCTGACATTCCCCGCCAATGGTAATGCCAAAATATTCACCACAGGCATTGATGGTAAACTACTCAACACGCTCGCGGCACCCAGCAAGGATTTTAAATTTAGCGATTCCAAGGTCGATGCCCATTTCGCCAGAAATGGCAAATTTGCTCCCACTGACACCGATATACTCAATAACAGACTTTATGTGACCACTGGCTATTCTGGCCTTGATTACGTTCTCACTGCCGATGTGAAGGATGGCGAAGGAAAAGACCAGGCTCCTGTCATCAAGTGGAATAGTTTGGCATTCGGAGGCAAAGGCAATGCCCCAGGTCAATTCGGAACCGGTCATGGGGTCACCATTGAACCCGACGGGAAGCATATTGCCGTGGCTGACCGGCCAAATTCAGAAATTGAGAGCTTTACCAGTGACGGACAATACCGTTCCGTGTTGAACCTCCCCAAAGGCTCTTTCCCTTGTGATGTTGATTTTGAGGCTGGATACACCTTGGTAGGATGCCTTCACGGGCCTGATCGCTCAAAAGGCGCGACCATCTACCTACTCAAAGGTAAAGAGCTCGTCTCCACCATTATTCCCCGCGAGGAACTCGGCCTTGAAAAATTTACCCACATTCACAATGCCGTGGTCCGCCAACTCAACGGCAAGCTCTACATCATTGCACAAGCGTGGAATCCTGGCGACTTTGCGATTCTTGAGCAGGTCAAGTAATTTGGCTAAAGCCAAGCCTTGCAATGGGTAACCACCTCCCTCCTCAATTTCAGAAGCGGTCCTGTGAGATTCGCATGCTGCGGACACTCGGTGCACTTATAGAATGGTCGGGACTACAGGATTGAACTCGCTCCGCTTGCTCTGTGCCAATATGCAGAAATGCTCCTCCGCATTTCTGATACATAAGAACCCCGCGATACGCGGGGCTGCGCTGTGCGCTCGAACTTCGTTCTCATCCTCTAGTCCCGTGACAAAAAACGGAACCACCCGAAGGTGATTCCGTTTTTTAGAATGGTCGGGACTACAGGATTGAACTCGCTCCGCTTGCTCTGTGCCAATGTGCAGAAATGCTCCTCCGCATTTC
>CBFHPA010000046.1:0-14947 GCA_965657565.1 Oceaniferula sp. | reverse complement strand
ATCCTCTTTATTTAATTACCTTATGAGAACTCTACCATTATCTGCTCAAAATAGCTTTTCCTATAAATCTCTGTCGATAATCGCATTCAGCGCCAGTGTGAGCGCAATGCTGTTAACGCCCTCTGATGCTCAAAGTGATGGGGAGCTGTCGCCATTGACAGTGGTGGGCGGAAAAGATCGTGCTTTTGACCTTGTAGGCTCAGCAGCTTATTTGGGTAAGGAAGATATCGAGCAGCAGAATTACACCAATATCAACCGGCTGTTAGCGAAGGTGCCCGGTGTCTACACACGTGAGGAAGATGGCTACGGCCTATTTCCCAACCTATCTATTCGAGGTAACTTAGGAACACGCAGTGAGAAGACCACGATCATGGAGGACGGCATCTTGATGGCTCCGGCCCCTTACTCCTCTCCTGGTGCATATTACTCACCCAATGCTGGCAGAATGAGTGCATTTGAAATCCTCAAAGGCTCCAGCCAGGTTAAGTATGGTCCTCACACGACAGGCGGGGTGATCAATTATGTTTCGACACCTGTTCCCGAGCAGGAATCATTCTACAGCAAGGTTACCTACGGCTCCGACAATAGTTTCACAGGCCATGCTCACTACGGTAATGCGGTGGAAACAGACAACGGCCGCTTCGGGTATTTGTTGGAATTGTATTATCAGAGCAGTGATGGCTTCCGCACCATTCAAGGACATGGCGATAGGGACACCGGCTTTCAACGCATCGAGCCAATGCTTAAACTATTTTGGGAGCCTGATACCGCATTAAAGCAGCGCTTTGATTTTAAATTCGGATCCACAGACTTTGATGCCAATGAGAGCTATCTTGGATTGTCTGAGGCCGATGTTCGCAGTAATCCTTACGATCGTTATGCTGCCACCAAGTATGATAATATGGATGCGTTTCAGTATCGCACTTATTTAAAGTACACTGCTGAGCCTACTAGTGATTTAAAATTGGAAGCAGCTGGTTATTACAATCGTTTCAACCGAAACTGGTATAAGCTTAATAAAGTGAATGGGGTGAGTTTACACGAAGCTCTGCTAAATGCTGGTAATGTGACTTCGCTGAAGGGGTTGGGAAACATCACCGATGAGATTGACGTCAAAGCGAACAACCGCGATTACTATAGCTACGGTGCTCAACTAGCGGCGACCTATGATTTTAGCCTAGGTGCTATTGACCACAGCGTGACCGCTGGCCTGCGGGTGCACAAGGACCGCATACGCCGCTTTCAGTGGGTCGATAATTATACTTCGGATGGGGCGGGGGATTTCAACCTCACTACATCAGGCACCCCTGGAGATGATTCTAACCGTAGGCAAGAAACAGTGGCTACAGCCTTGTTTATCGAAGACGAAATCAAAACGGGCAAGTGGACACTGCGTCCTGGTATCCGTTTTGAGCATCTTGAGTTTGATTTTGAGGACTATAACAAAGATATATCCCGCAGCGATGATTTGAATGTCATGGCAGGGGGCATGGGTTTTACCTACGAGCTCAACGAGAGCAGCCGACTTTTTGGTGGTGTGTTTCGCGGTATTTCGACTCCAAGTCCAAAGGGTTACACCGACCCAGACGCGGCCAAGCAAACAGACGAAGAGACCTCAATCTCTTATGAGTTGGGCTGGCGTCACATCGATGAACAAGCTTATCGAAGTTTTGAATTGGTCGGTTTTTTCACTGACTTTGACAATCTGCTCGCTCCAGCCACGGGGACCGCGACTGGTGATCCTTCCAATGGGGGAGCAGCCGAAGTATACGGCATTGAGGCTATGCTAAGCTGGGATCCGGCATCCGAGGATGGTAAGGCTTACCGCCTCCCTATGTATCTCAGTGCTACTTGGACTCAGGCGACTTTGAAAAGCAATTTAGAGACCGATGACAGCAATATTTTCACAGATTTTCAAGGGGGTGATGAGTCTGGTAATGACATTCCCTACATCCCAGAGTGGAAGCTTGCCGCAGGCATAGGCATTGATATGACTAAATGGGGAGCGAACCTCGACGTTACCTGGACGAGCTCCATGTATGGCACTGCTGGAAACTACGATAAGCCCGTGACTTCTGCTCGCGAGGGTAAGATTGATGATGCCCTGCAATTTGACCTGTCTGCTTGGTATCAAATGAATGACAATTGGAAGCTCATCGGTGGCATTTATAATATCCTAGACGAGGAAAACATTGTCTCACGGATACCTGAAGGCCCACGCAATGGTCGCGGTCGTCATATCTACGGCGGTTTTGAAATGGAGTTTTAAAATGACTGATTAGTCTTCATAGTGCTGATTCATGCTACTGGAAAGCTTGCAGAAATGCATGAATCAGCTACACCACACCGGTAAATGATTAGGTTTATTAGTTCGATGACGTTGATCTCACTGTTCGCAGTGATGGTCTGCCACGCCCAGCAAAAAACGAATGATACCGAGCAAGCAGTGCAGCCCTCCCGTGCACGCGAGTTGATTAAGCAATGGGTTCAGACAGAGCGCTTGATTAGCGAGGAGAAAACATCGTGGCAGGTCGAGAAGCAGCAAATGCAAGACCTTCTTGAGATTTATCAAAAGGAACTTGCTCTGTTGAACGAGGAACTTGAGGCAGCAGGCAATGGTGCCAATCTCATCGACGAAAATAAGGAGAGCCTGAACAGAGATATAGCACAATACCAGGAGGCAAAACAAATGCTTCGCTCTACGATGGCAACTCTTATTCCACAGGTGCAAGCTCTAGTGGCGCGCTTTCCTGCTCCGTTGACCGAGCAGCTTGATCCGGATATCGATTTTATTAATACGACTGAGGCCCTCGATAAGCCCAGAGACGTAATTAAGTCGATAATAGCGATTTTAAATACGGCAGGAAATTTTAATCGTTCCATAACCCTTGCTGAGGAGACGCGCTCTCTCGCAAACGGGAAAAAACTCACGGTCAATGTTCTCTACCTCGGGCTCTCTCAGGCCTACTATGCTGCCAGCAGTGGTGCAGTAGCCGGAACAGGATCGCCATCAACCAATGGAGGCTGGTCATGGTCAGAAAATGCAGCAATTGCTGACCAAGTACGCAACACGATTGCGGTCTATGAAAAATCGGCACAGCCACAGGTTGTTGATTTGCCCGTTCAATTACAAATAGAGGAGGTCGGAGAATAACGCGATGAAAGGAATCATTGTTACATTGTTGCTTTTCATAAGCGTCCTCTCATCGTCGGCCGCTGACGATATTGGATCGATCCAAAAAGATCTGGATGAGGCCTTAAGACGGCTCAGTAATCAGCGAGATGCCATTGCAAAGGAACAGCCTGAAATTGGGCAAGATTTTCACGCAACACGTGCAGATCTGATTGAAAAGCGACGTAAGGTTAGAATTGCTCGCATGGCTAAGTCAGACCGCGATGACTACCTTAAGGAGTTGGAGAAGAAAAAATACATCTACCAACAAGACCATGAATACACTCTTGGGCAACTGCGCGATTATGGGCTAAAGTTTGAAATTTTCCTCTTACCGAGTGAGCGTGATAGTTACCGCAATTCTCTGAAGGGTATACGTGTTCAGGGCGAGGTTCCCGCAGCCATGCTTCAATCTCGGCTTGCTGTCTTAGAGGATGGGATCACACACCTTGAGAACCTCATGGGAGGCTATGTGGTAGCAGGAGAGGCTGTTGCCCCAGATGGAGAGCTCAAGCAGGGTCAATTTGCGGTAGCTGGACCTCTCGCATGGTTTGTTGCAGATGATGATAATCTTGCGGGTGCCGTGCTTAGTGAGAGAGGAACCGGCAATCCTAAGATATTACCGGGTTTTCGTGGAGCGATCAAAACAGTGGTTGCCGGAGGTGAGTCTGAATTGAGTATTGATGTGACTGGCGGCAAGGCGCTGGCTCTTGCGACGCTGGAAAATGATAAGCTTGATATCTTTCGAAAGGGAGGCTTTTGGATTTGGCCTATTCTTGGCATTGCACTTTTATCCACTTTGTGTGGAATCGTTAAATTTGTTCAGATTATTCGAATCTTCACTCCGCAGTCAGAATGGGTCGCTAGCATACTTGCCGCCACTCGTGACGGAGATGGCGAGAAGGCTCTCAGTATAGCAAAGCGTTCCTCACATCCGGTTTCAAAGGTGATACAACGCTGCCTGTCTTATGTGAAAGCGGGTCCTGATGTTGTTGAGGAAGTCCTCTATGAACAGCTGATTGGTGTACAAAATAAACTCCAAAGCTGGCTTCCTTTCATCGCAATTACCGCAGCCACAGCACCCTTGTTGGGCTTGCTTGGAACTGTGTCTGGTATGATTCGAACCTTCAATGTGATCACTATCTCAGGGACCGGGGATGCCAAGCCGCTGGCGGGCGGTATTTCGGAAGCCTTGGTGACGACCTTGTTTGGTCTTATTGTTGCCATTCCAGCTCTCATTATTCACGCAATGCTATCACGGCGTTGCCAAGGTATTTTCCAAAACACCGAAAAGCTCGGTCTGACCTTTATCAATGGTCTTCGCAATAAGGATCAATCATCTCAAGATTAACGTCTCACGTGTTTAACGAATTCCAGCAAGTTCTTGACCAAGGTGGTCCCATTTTGTGGGCACTTATCTTGATTGGTATTGGTCTTTACACTATTCTAGCATCCACCTGGCTGGGCTTATGGAAAGTGAAGTCTGAACTTGCGCGTCACCATTTTTTCGGCCAGGGCAAGCGGCAGTTAACAAGTCAATTTGCAGTCTTTGAGCTCGATCGTCTGGCATGGGTTGAGCGCCGTATTCCTTTCATAGGAGTGCTTGCTGGGGCTGCTCCTCTGACTGGCTTATTGGGTACTGTGTCTGGCATGTTGGTTACCTTTTCAGGGCTAGCTACCAGTAGTAGTGCGACACCTATCGATAAGATTTCGATGGGTATCTCCGAAGCCTTGATTACTACTCAAGCAGGACTTTTACTCGCTATTCCTGCAGCGTTTCTGCTCGCCATTCTTCGTAGCCAGATCAAAAATGCGCATGCCATGTTGCAGCAAAAGTTTCACGAAGCAATGGTTTCACATACTGAACTTTCAGATTCACCAGCTTAAACAATGCGTCGATTTAGAAATTTTACTGGCAATGAAGATACCAGTTCTGAGATCAATATCTCTCCATTGATTGATGTGGTTTTCATCCTACTTATCTTCTTTATTGTTACGACTGTTTTTATTGAGGAGACTGGAGTGGATGTGAATAAGCCACGGGCCGCATCAGCTGAAGATTTAGAGAAGCAAGCTATTCTCTTGGCGGTGACCGCGAATGGGCAAGTTTATCAAGGTGGGCGTAGTGTTGGGGTCGATGGCGTACGAAGTGTCGTAGCCTCAATGTTAGAAAATGATGCTTCGACACCGGTTATCATTCAAGGTGATGCAGCGGCCAACCACGGCACTATCGTAAATGTGATTGATGCAGCGAAACTAGCAGGTGCTAAGTCGGTTAGTTTGGCGACAGCAAAATAGAAGCACAGCACAGCAGTGAGCGTAGATTCATGACCTTTAAATCCATCATTACCGGTATTGCTATCACAGCCGTACTTCTTGCTATCCTGGTCGCTACCAGGTTGATGGTATTGTCACCTGTAGAGCACGAATTTGAAATTCGTGAAATAGAAACTGTCACACTGCCTGAGCCGCCCTCTCCGCCAGAGCAACAACTGCCTTCAGAGGATATTCCGCCGCCACCACCACCTGCCTTGACGAATTTACGCCCCGCTTTGGATATGACTCAGCCGGTCTTACTTGTGAATAACCAGATTGTTGACCCTAGGCTCAGTATTGATACTTTTTTTGTGGATCAGCCTCCAGCTCCTTTAGCGGAGAAGCTTGAAGTAGCTCGCCCAGTGGTAACTGAGTCAACAATAAAGACAAAACCACAACCTCAAGTGTCACCAGCTCTGCCTCAGCCTAAATCTGAATACTCACTTGGAGAGCTAGATCAACAACCCAAGTTACTTCGTTACCCATCAGTGATTTTTCCGCGTAGTATTAAAGGTGCTAAAAGTGGGAGCGTAGTTGTCAGAGTTGCTATCTCAGCCAGCGGTCGCAGTGATTTTGTTTCTGTTGTTTCTTCTACTCATGATGATCTTGTCCCCCTTGCAAAACGCATTGCGAGTGGTTCACGATTTACCCCGCCAACCCGCCAAGGCAAAGCAGTGAAGGCTGTTATGACCTGGCCTATTACCATTAAGAAATGAATTATTTAGTGATCAGTTTTTGTTTGTTAACTTGTCTCATCTCGGGCGCTGTAGAGCCGCTGGCGCTGAGTAAAAATTACTGGAAGGATGATGCGTTTCTGAGCTCATTCAATGGCTCTTACCGCATTAATGCACGTATCGAGCCATCGGTCACAAGTGGAGCGCGAAGTTTACTAGTTGCCATTCAGCCCCTCATGGCAGAGGGGAAAAGAGAGGCAGCACTAGAAATGCTAAAGAGTAATGAGCTAGCAAAATCTTCCGCGGCTATTGCTTTTAATATTGGCAACATTAATTTTGAATTAGGTGAGCTTGAATCAGCTGAGCAATTTTATCTGCAGGCTTTGAAGAAGTTTCCTAGCTTTCGTCGTGCGCACCGCAATCTAGGATTCGTCTATGTGCGCCAGAGTGATTGGGAAAAAGCTCTGCCAGCGCTTGAGGAGTCGGTTCGCCTTGGTGATCACGATGGAGCCACCTTTGGTCAGTTGGCTTTTGGGAGAATGCAATTGGGGCAATACGCTTCTGCTCTGCAAGCTTTTCAGATGGCTCAGCTTACCCAACCTGAGACGATTGATTGGAAGGCTGGCACGGCCCAATGTTTACAGCAGCTCAAGCGTTCAGAGGAGGCGCTGTCACTACTCGATGAAGTGATCGAGGCAAGGCCAACAGAGCCATCTTATTATCTTTTGCAGGCATCTGTTTACATAGCTATGAATCGCCCTGATGATGCCATTACTAATCTAGAACTCGTTCGCCGTATGGATAATCTTGATGCAGAGAATCATCTTTTATTAGCCAATCTTCACTTGCGTGCAGGTAGTGTAGAACTCGCGCGCCCAGTCATGATGACCGCCATGCATATGGATCAAAAAGCCAGTTATACTGGTGCTGTTAATTTGCTCGAATTTGTCACGTCGATTCGTCATTGGTCGCTGGCTCGCGATTACACCGCTGTGATCAAAAAAGCCTATTCTGATAGCGCTGCTGATACTAAGCTTGATCAGAAAATAAAGTATCTCACGGCCTATGTAGATATTGAATCAGGTGACCAGATGGAGCGTGGAGCGAAGATTCTTGAAGGAGTTGTTAAGCAGGCGCCCCTTAACGCAGAAGCACTTATTTTGCTGGCGCGTTATCGTGCCAAAAAGCAAAGATATCAGGAAGCGACCATGATGCTCGAGCAGGCATCGAGGGTTGAAGGTCACGCATACAATGCGGAGATAGAATTAGCGAAAGTTTGTGTTGCCACTAGACGCTATGCCGTTGCTTTAAGCCATTTGGATAAGGCTTTAAAAATACGCAGTAGCGATGAGCTTATAAGGTATCGAGAGGCTATCAGTAATCTGTCTAAAGCAAGTGAATAATGCTTGATACTAACGAACTTTTTGACTGCGTATCTGCAGGAAGATGCTAGTTAGGAAGGTGCATATCACGATGCAAAACACTAATACTAATAGGCAGGCGAATGTTGTTTTTGACTCAATACCTAGCCAGTATTTTCGCTCAGCTAGGAAGACATTTCGCTCCTTGCTTTTACGGTAATCTACTCGGTCAATTTCTGATTTGCCGACCAATAGGTCGGTTCGATTGTTGACGAAGTAATCCCTGATGGGCTTTGTTTCCAAACTGAGGTCATCTGGATAAGGTGGGATGGCTAATAAGTTTTCGATGTTTTTATATCTTCCAGCATGAGAGATTGTCCAAGAGAGGTCGAGAGCATTAGCAGCAGTTGTAGCTTCTGATGCCATAAGTCTCGTTAGTGCTTCTGTGAGTATTTTGAGGCGGTCAGTTTCTTTGAGTGAAATGCCTTCAAGGCCATTGTTAGTATACTGACTGCTGGTGCGCTGCTTGAGCGGATCAATATTAGCCTGAATTTTACGGCGTTGTCTCTCGAACGGGTTTTCTGTCGCTTGTGTTACCATCATGCCCTCATAGGCATAACGTAGCGGCATAATACGAGCTGGGATAGGCTCAGCCCCTTGTCCGCGAGCTTCGTCAGCTCCATGGAATAAACCGCGATTCATTTCTTCGAAGGAAACCAATGCGCCCGCAAGAAGGATTTGTGGAACAAGAAGAAGCGGAACTGAGCTGAGTGCGGCTCTTTCAGTTGCAACAATTGATGAAATGGTGAGAGCCATAGCGGTACCGCACAGAGCGATTAAGGTCATCCAGCCCCAGTGAATAAGAAACATACCGTGTATATCGAGCATGTTGTTACCTATCCACGTGTAGATACCACATTGAAGCAGGGCGGGAATAGCGAGAGCGATAAATTTGGCGCCAACGTAAAGCAAAGATCCAGGTCGGTAATTGCGTTCTCGTCTTATTAAGGCCGAATCTCTAAGTATTTCAGTGGCACTATTGGTGAGCCCCAAGAACATACCGATGGTAGCAGTGAGAAACAGGTAGACGGGCAAGTGAAGGGAGCTGCTAAATTCATATGGTCCATCTGGAGAGGCTCGTAGTGTCGCGCCGATGAGTAAAGCAAGCAGCGGAGACTCTAATAATATACTGTAAATAGTGCCGCGATTTCTGAATTTTGAGATCAGTGACCGGTAGAGATGGGTGCGGAATAAACGTATCCACTCAACGCCACGTTGCCTGCGGGTGCGTGTAGGCATGGCCATGTGGTCGTCATTCAGAATAACATCATCGAGATTGCTTTGATCAGGATTCTGTCCTTTGCTGACCTCGTCAATGAGTTGGCTACTTTCGAAGCGTTCTTGCCAGAATGTCGATGAAAAGCGCCGTGCACCACCACTTTCTCGGCCTGCTCCTCGGTGCAATGGTGTTTCTAATACATCGAAGGCGAAATCGGCATCAATAGCTCTCGAATTCGGGCTTCGTAGCTTTGTGGGGGGAGTAATGCCCAAATCACCGCATGCTTCGTGAAAGTATAGGCTCATTGCCATGGGTGTGCCGTAGAATGCAACTCGCCCCTCTTGATCTAGCATCAAAACCTTACCAAACATTCTTAGCACACGAGCTCCCGGACGATGTAACGTGGCTATCACGATATTATCACGCGATAAGGTATGTAGCGTATCAGCGACGTGTTCGGAGTCTTTCGATGAGAGTCCCGATATGGGTTCATCAAATAGAAAAATCTCAGCAGCACTTCCTAAATCGAGGCCTAAATTAAGCCTGCTTCGCTCACCACCACTGAGGGTCTTTTCGCCGGCTGAGCCGACGCGCCGCCGCGCCAATGGCTGCAGCGCAAGTTCTGAGAGAATAGACTCAACTCGTTTGGCGTGCTCAGCAGATGGAAGGTGCGGCCTTCGGACGGTGCAGGCGTGAATGAGGTGTTGCCTTACGGTAAGTTGAGGGTTGAGTGCTTCCTCTTGCGGCATGCAAGCGATAAAGGGTGCTAAGCGTGTCCTGTGATCATAGAGCGAGACCCCATTGAGTTTCACTGCGCCCCGGTTTGGCTTGAGGTGTCCTGCGAGAGCTCCCAGCAAGGTGCTTTTGCCACTCCCGCTTGGGCCCATAATGCAAAGCATCTCACCGCGTTTGATCGAGAAGGAGACGTTGTCTAATACTGTCTTATCAATGCCGAAGCTGTGTTTGAGATTCTCAACATCAATGGAGCGAATCACGGCACGCTCCTCATCAAGAATACCTTCGCTAAATCGGCATCGGACTGCTTGATTGGCACTAATTCTAATGAGCGATCCATCAACTAGCTTGCAACTACTTCTGATGGGGTGGCCGTTGACCAGCACGGTGCGATCTGCACTCATAATAGATAGATTACCCTCTGCAGTTTGTGCGTTGTAGTTAATCTTTAATACCGCGCGGCGTGCTAAACCAGCACTGAGTAGTACATCACCACGCCTCAAGGCAGAGGGGTCGTTAGAAACTAGGCATTCCTGTCTGCCAGCATCCATTCTGAACCGACTTCCAGCTTTCATGGCTTGTTTGCGGAGTGACTCTAAGCTTGTTTCAGTCTCACCAGCTAAAATGAGATTTTCTGACATTGGTAGGGTGTAAACCTTGCCAGGGCAGATTGATTCGCCAGATTCTAAACAGAGCTCTGTCTCTGCGAGCGCTTCAAGATGAACGTTTAGACCGAATTCAAGTTTTACAGTGCTTGTGCGAGATCGAGACCTCTCTGCCGAAAGCGTGGAACCATTTTCATTGAGATAGAGAGATTGTCGGTGGCCAGTTCGTGATGCGTTTAGAAAAAAAACGATATCATCGAAAGAGATGGTCCAATCGGGTAATTCGATACTTTGATGTGATCTTAGCCGAAGAATTTGGCCAGGCTCTAGCGAGCTTCCGCTCATCCAAATGGTATGATTACCTGTGTTTCTGATTAAAATTATATCTTGTGATCGGTATGCGCAGAGAGAGTAATCCGATAACTTTTCGGGAATCATCACATTCGCATTCTGCTCAGTGGTAAATGCTATTTTATCAAAAGGTAGCGGTTTCGTGTAATCCTCGCCTCTCATTTCTGATCGTATGGCGTCTGCGACCGACTTCGCACCCAGACCGTCCATGACATGAGTGAATGCGTTTTGCCCTCTAAAAGCAGACTGAGAAGCAATAACTAGGAGGTAGAGCTGCAGGCCAAGAGACACAATCTCGTCCTGGTTGAGTTTGTTGCTCAGGGAGACAATGAGCTTGGCTGGTGATTGAGGGTTGGCCAGCGCACGACGCAAGCGGCGGCTTAGCCAGCGATGGTCAGCTTCAGGAAAAGCATGGCGCAAGAGATCGAGGGCTACTTCAGCTTCGCTGCGATCTACTTTGTTGTCGAGTGCCACGAAGGAGGCAAATACATCAACTAGGTTACCTGCGTATTTGATACCACTTGGGGCAGCTGGACTGATTCTGCGAAGACCAGGTAGGCGATTTAGCCAGCCTCGAAGTTGATGGAGCTGATTGCGAGCGCTAGGTTTATGGTCAACGGGATCTGCCACGAGTTGTATGTTAATGAGAAACGCCCAATTAACAAGTACGTGTATATGACAGTCACAGGTCTTGGGCTGAGTGGCTACTTTCGCTCTGGCACTGGTCGTCGATGTGTGTTTTTTGTCCCAAAACAGTCACAATGTCCTAAATTAAGCGTTTTCTTTTTTGAATACCGAGTTAATTTGTCACCTCTCGCGCTTCTTTCGCGCCACAACTATCACCCATTCAGCTTTATGTCTCAACAATCTCCACCCGAACCTCCACCACTACCACGTGGATCAGGAAAAGGCCCCGGTCAGCCAACACCAAGTAATGGGGTCAATTGGCGTGTTCTTGTCCTCATGGGTATTGCCACAGCTATTCTTTTTATGGCCTGGCAATCGAGTGGATTTGGCAAGCCAGAGCGTCTCACTTACACCCAATTCAGGGATTACGTGGATTCTGGTAAAATCATTACCAACCAGGCGCTGCCCAATAAAAGTGAGGGGGCGTTTCCAGACTCTAGATTCAAATTGAAGAAATCGGGGGAATCTGCTGCGGTTCCCAGAATCACAGGATTTTTCTACAAGAAAGATCCATGGATTGCAGATAAGAACAATGCGCCCCAAGAAGAATTCCGTATACCTGTTATCACTCAATTCCACGATGACGAGATCAAAGCTATTCTCGCCAGGCACTCCATTCCACTTCGGGTTGTTACAGATTTGCCTGAGCTGAAAGGTGGCGAGCTCAGCACGCTTGCTGATCTGAGAAGAATGCTGGCTAGGTCAGAAATCGTCGGTGCTGAGGAGCGCCCAGAGAGAGCCTTTGAAATTATCTCTGCTGATGGCTCAGATAACAAATACATTGTAGGCACGCGTTACGTGTTCCCAGCGGCACCAGCAGCTACCAAGGATGAAGATCTTGCACCCTTTGAGTTGGACATCAACTACATGGAGCTCACGGACTCAGAATTAGCATTCATCAACGACTTGGCACCTTTCCAGCCTAATTCAGGCATGATGAAGATGTTTATGATTCAGATTTTCCCTATTTTTCTCATCATATTGATCATCTTTTTCCTCTTCCGTCATCAGATGAAGTCTGCTGGTCGTGGAGCAATGAGCTTTGGCAAGTCGAAGGCGCGCCTGCTCACCATGGATAAAAACAAGGTGACTTTTAAAGATGTTGCGGGCATCGAAGAAGCGAAGGATGAGCTTGTCGAAGTCGTCGAATACCTGCGTGATCCTAAAAAGTTCCAGAAGCTCGGTGGCAACCTGCCCAAGGGTTTGCTCATGGTGGGTCCTCCCGGTACTGGTAAGACCCTTCTAGCTCGCGCCATTGCGGGCGAAGCAGATGTACCTTTTTTCTCAATTTCAGGATCTGATTTCGTTGAGATGTTTGTTGGTGTTGGTGCTAGCCGAGTGCGCGATATGTTCGAGCAGGGCCAGAAGAACTCACCCTGTTTGATTTTCATTGATGAAATCGATGCGGTTGGTCGCCACCGTGGACATGGAATGGGAGGCGGTCACGATGAGCGAGAGCAGACACTCAATGCGCTCCTTGTCGAGATGGATGGCTTTGATACCCGCACTGGTGTCATTATCATCGCTGCTACCAACAGGCCTGATGTGCTTGATCCTGCTCTACTTCGCCCGGGTCGATTTGACCGCCAAGTCACTGTAGGCTTGCCGGACGTCAATGGCCGAGAGGAGATCCTCAATGTTCATGTGAAGAAAATCAAAATGGATCCTGATGCCGATCTCGCCATCATTGCCCGTGGCACGCCAGGTTTTTCTGGTGCAGAATTGGCAAACTTGATTAATGAAGCAGCACTTCTAGCAGCCCGCAAAGGGCTCTCAGAGGTGACTTTAGCAGAGATGGAAGAGGCTAGAGACAAAGTAAGGTGGGGTCGAGAGCGCCGCAGTTTAGCCCTAAGTGAGAAGGAGAAAGAAAACACAGCATACCACGAGGCTGGTCATGCAATCCTCAATGAATTGCTTGAGCACACCGACCCCTTGCACAAGGTTACGATCATTCCTCGAGGGCCATCACTTGGTTCGACCATGTTCTTGCCTGAAGAAGATAAGTTTACCTACCGCCAGAGAGAATTGACCGATCAGCTCTGCGTCGCCATGGGTGGCCGAGTCGCTGAGGAGATCACCTTTGGTAATGTGACCAATGGAGCTGTCGGAGACATTCGCATGGCCACCAATATTGCTCGTAAGATGGTTTGCGAGTGGGGTATGAGCGAAGATCTAGGAATGGTCGAATACGGAGAAGGTGATGGAGAGGTATTCCTTGCTCGTGATATCAATAAATCGAAGGGCTATTCTGAGGAGACGGCTCGCAAAATTGATGCTGAGATAAAGAAGTTAATTGATGACTCCTATGCTCTTGCGAAGAAGTTGCTCACAGAACATGGCGAGGAGCTAAAGCTATTGGCTGAGGCTTTGCTGGAGTTTGAGACTCTTAATGCAGAGCAGGTGAAAGATATTCTCGAGCATGGAGAAATGAAGAATCCGCCGACGCCACCAACCGACAATACAATTCCTGGCAATCAGACCGACGAGGGAGTTGCAAAGAACGCAGTTGTTGAGGAAAGCACTGGTGATGATGATCCGCTGGCTGGTGAGGCCATTGGTGCTCCAGCTTAAACACGCCAAGAATGGTAATCAAGAATGTGTAGCTAATGGGTAGTGCAGTCGTGAATCAGCTCATGCTCTGGCCCAGTTGAATCATCACACGACGTTTACTTAAAATGGAGGGCCTATTCTCCATGCACACGGGTGCGTATATCGTTACGCGGGATAACTGATTGTTTGCGAGCGATGGTGTGCAGCAAATTCCACCAAAGCACAGACACCCTCAAGGATGAGATGATCTGCAGTTGAATAAGCAAGTGATGTCAGTTGCCACTGGCTTTGATGTGTGAAGAACCAAGCGGCTATTAGCGACGCCTTCTTAACAACCCAAAGATTCCTCCAAGAGAAATGAGTATCGTACTGGATGGCTCAGGAATCAAGTCGGCATCATATTGCCATGCATCGCTGCCTGCAGTGTCGGTGTAAGTATCCACTACAAATTGAACATAAGTTTGTTGAGAGTCGTTGTTGACCAGTGTGAAAGCAGTCAGTGGAACGTAGAGCACAACATCCCAATTGGAGTTGCCCGACCCGTAAAAGAGCTGTAGCTGGCCTGTCCCGTTACCAGTGTCGGCCCGTGATGAATCAAACTGGTAGGCTAAATTTCCTGTGCGAGCATCAGCAATGTCATTGACCGTAGCATTTGACGAAGTATAAATCTCGAGTCCGTCAAGCCCGTAGAAATTAGACGTGGAATTGCCTTGTTGGTTGGCGCTGAGATAAAAGGATGCGTAGTTTTGTGCACCATTACCATCACCCGCATCATATGATATTTGTCCTGCTTGGGCGAGGGTGAGAGTTGAGTGGATATTGGCAAATTGGTTGTCAGCATTGCTCGTGGCTAGCCCGTCGTTGTATGCAGTGATGTTAACAGAGCTACCAGATCCATCAGTCTCTAAAAACACCGCACCGTTGAAACTGGCACTCGACTTTTTTTCGTCGTAAACGAAATAAAATGCATCGTAACCATTCTGATCGTCACGGTATTCAGGAGCATTTTGATCAACGATAATGACAGCATCAGCAGCTGAAAATGAGCATAAGAGCGCAGCCAAGCAAAGCATAATACAATGAGGCTTGATGAATGAAATAATTGGGGATGGAAATTTCATAACGTATGCATGGTAGCATCTCGTCTGCACACCACGCAATAATATTTTTTATACTTTATAAGTTATATTTGCTATATATTAGTATAAATTAATAAT
>CBFHPA010000045.1:0-15108 GCA_965657565.1 Oceaniferula sp. | reverse complement strand
AGTATCATCCGATGATATTCAGAGTATCCGCGCGCGCGGGTAAGATTTCACTGAAAAGGATGGCCGAATTTGAAGTGTTTGGGGAGGCGAAAACCCCTGTTGGTGGGCAAGCTGCTTACGAGCTTCTGGCCAGTACGGCGGTTCCCAGTGAATTCAATAAGTTGTTGGTTCTAGTCATTCCTCCCGACCAAGAAGATGGGGTATATCGCGTCATAGCGATGGATGATTCCGTGGCACGATTTCCCCAAAGGACATTCCGATTTGTTAATTTAACGCAGCAAATGATCTCTCTTGAGTTTGCGGGAGAAACGAGGGAGGTAGGCGTCAATGAGAATGCCGTCATGCAAAGCAAGGTGGATGAGAAAGGGGGATTTATACCATGTATCATGAAAGATCCAGATGAGGAAACGATCTTTGGCACCCGCCTTTTCGCTCAGCCGAACGGACGTGAACTTGTAATCATTAGATCTGGAATCAGAGAGGGTAGTAATCGACCTCGGGTTAAATTTATCAGCCAATCTGTCGCGGCTCCGGTTCCTGAGCTCGTGCCCGTGCCATAAGTGCCTGGCTTGATAGTTGGGGAGAGGTGCGCAGGAGGTGCGGATCCAACGAGGGATTGAATCAAGAGCCCAAAACTCTTAGTGCTCATGGTTTTTATTGTGAAAAACGCTAATTGTGGTCTCCGTATCATAATGGTGATTCAGATATTTCCGATTGTTTTTTATGTGTGAATTCATATGAACCTGCATCATTAAGATGTGTCTAGGCCTTTAGGCCCTATCGAAAATTTTCGCATCAAACCGCTATGCTTACTTTATAATGAAATACCTATTCTTACTACTTTGCCTTACATCAGCTCTGACGGCTCAGACAAAACCTAATATTCTGTTCATCTTCACAGACGATTGGGGCTGGGGGGATCTTAGTTGTCATGGCCACCCGTATATCAAGACTCCAAATATTGATCGAATCGCCAAGGAGGGCACTGATTTCCAACGCTTCACCGTGGCCAGTGGCGTTTGCTCACCAAGCCGAGCTGCCGTAATTACGGGGCATTTCCCAGCCAGATACAAAATTGACGGGCATTTCGCCTATCCCAATGATAACGCGAATCGCGGCATGCCCGACTGGCTCAGTCCCACTGCACCTCTACTACCTCGCATGCTACAAAAAGCAGGCTATGCTACCGCTCACGTCGGTAAGTGGCATTTGGCGAATAACATGATTCCCGATTCGCCTTTGCCAAGTGCCTATGGCTATGATGAGTATGGTGCTTTCAATTGTGCTGGTGAACAAATGCCGGTACACGAAGACGCAGATAATGCGGTGGCATTCATTAAAAAAAGTCATGCTGCCGATAAGCCATTTTTTATCAATTTATGGATGCACGAGCCGCACACGCCCTTCCACACCGTGCCGAAATATCGCTGGCGCTTTAAGGACCTTCCAGAGGAGGACAATATCTACGCTTCCGTGCTTTCCCACGCAGATGATCGGGTAGGGGAGCTGCTCGATACATTGGATCGTCTTGGCATTGCCGATAACACTCTGGTGATCTTTTCCTCCGATAACGGCCCGGCAAGGGCGGTAGGCAATAAAAAGCCACGGCTCATGCATGACTCCGCGACTGGATCCGGATATGATACGGGTGCAGCTAAGGGTGTCACCGGTGGGCGCAAGGGCTATAAGGGAGCATTATTTGAAGGCGGTATTGGTGTGCCGTTTCTGGTCAGATGGCCAGGCAAGGTGGCGGTTGGGGAGATCGATGAGACATCATTAATTTCAGCCGTGGATTTATTGCCAACCTTTTGTGCGATCGCCGGTGCTGAGCTACCCAAGGGCTATCAGCCGGACGGCCTGAATCAGCTGGATGTATTGATGGGTAAGGCAAAAACCAAACGTCAAAAACCACTCTACTGGAAAATTAACGCTGCATGGCCAGCTTACGACAAAAAGCCAGACCACTGGGTGGGCTATGTCATCGTGGATCAGCATTGGAAGCTAGTAACCAATAAAGAAGGTAGCTACTGTGAGCTTTATGACATCGCTGCAGACCCCTATGAGCAAAACGATCTGAAGGACTCACAAGCTGATGCTGTGGCCAATCTGAAACAGAAGCTCAGCCAATGGAAAAGTGAGCTACCATCAAAACCTGATGAAAGTTGTTTTTCACGTCATCGTAAGTAAGCGCGACTTGACATTTTATGCTAAATTAACACAATCTGAGGGTTTCCAATTACATATGATTACTAATATATTTAAGTTAAAACTTGCTGCCGCGATGTGCGCGCTGGCGCTGATAAGTGGCCCATGCTTAGCGGCCGATATTACTAAGGAAGCGGCTAAGGTGGCCGGCAAGTCTGGGAAGATGGATGAACTCTGGGGCGACTCAGTGGTGAAGCTGAGAGCTAAAGATGCTAAGCGAGGCCAGCTTTTTGATGATGGCAACTATGCGATGTTTATCCACTGGGGCTTGTATTCCAATCTCGGTAACAAGGTGAAAGGTAAAACCTATTACGGCATTGGTGAGTGGATCATGAATTCCAATATGGCTGGCATACCCATTCCTGAATACAAACAGTTGGCGAAAGACTTTAACCCAGTCAATTTTGACGCTAAAGCGATTGCGCAGCTGGCGAAAGATGCCGGCATGAAATACATTATCATCACCAGTAAGCATCACGATGGATTTGCCATGTACCACTCAAAGGCAGATAAATTCAATGTGGTGGATGCAACTCCTTACGGACGTGACCCGATGAAAGATCTTGCGAAGGCTTGCAAGGAGGTTGGTATCGGTTTCGGATTTTACTACTCTCACAATCAAGACTGGACTTTCCCGGGAGGAGGGAAAGGCCCGGAGGTAGATGCCGATGGTAATGCGGCCACCTTTGATGATTATTATCAAAAGAAGTGCCTGCCGCAGGTTAAGGAGATCACCAGTGAATACGGACCGATTGAAATCGTTTGGTTTGATACACCTGGCGGAATGCCCAAAAAATACGTTGAGGAGCTTATCAGTGTTGTTCGTAAGAATCAGCCCAATGCCCTCGTTTCAGGTCGTGCAGGCCATGGCCTTGGTGATTACCAGTCCCTTGGTGACATGGAAGTGCCTCATCACAACGTTGAAGGTTTATGGGAATCAGTAGATACTACCAATGACTCATGGGCCTATGCTTGGTATGATGAAAATTGGAAAACGCCGAAGCAGATCCTTGGGTTGTTGGTCTCATGCGTTGGCCGTGGAGGCACTTATATGCTGAACATTGGGCCTCGTGGTGATGGATCAGTGCCACAGCGCGCAGCTAATGCGCTCCGTGGGTCTGGCGAGTGGATTCGCCGCTATCCTCAGGTCGTCTACGGCGCTGGGCCATCACCGTGGCAGCACGCCCTGCCATGGGGAGATGTGACCACGAGGGGTAACAAACTGCATCTTGCCGTATTTGAATGGCCCACAGGTGGTGAATTGCACCTCCCCGGTCTGAATAATAAGATTAAGTCTGCGAAGTTGCTTACCGGTAAGGAATCATCTGTCGAGATCGCTCATAAGAAGGTCTCTGGATGGTCTGTGTTTTCATTGCCTGTGGAGGCGCCTGACAAGTTGGTTTCCGTCATTGAGGTAGAGCTCGAAGGTGAGCCTGATGTCGACCCATGCTTTGCCATTGATCCTGTCGTAGATACAGAAATTCTCGCAGAGTTTTCATCGGTCAGTGGTGCTAAGCTTAAGCGTAACCGCTGGATGGAAAAGTTTGGTGAATGGAAGCATGTCAACCAAGTTGTGAATTGGCAACCGGGTGGGGCAGCAACATGGGAGGTGGATGTGCTGGTGCCAGGTGACTATAAAGTGGCTCTGAACTATACCGGCAAAGGGCGCCTGGTCTGGAAGGTGGCAATCGAGGGTGGTGAAGCCATTCAAAATCAACAAAATGCCTCCAGTGTGTTTCATGACTATCGCATTGGCTGGATCAACTTTCCTAAGGCAGGTCGCTACAAGGTAGGGGCTTCATGCATTGAAGGAGATACTAATTCTGCGGCGCTTAAAGGTATTAAGTTCACTCCATTGAAGTGATCGTTTACAATGATGCTCGCTTGATTGGCGTGTCAGTATTTTGAACTCTAAAAAAGAAGAGGCACCTCAAACGAGATGCCTCTTTTTTAGTGTTTAAAAGTTGCTTGAGCTTATTAGGTGGCTAGCTCGCCACGTGCCATCACGACCTTGCCGGTGCGGACGGTCTCAATGACTTCAAATTGAGAAAACATGCTAAGTGCTGCATCAATTTTTGTAGTGTCTCCATTGAGCATGGCGATCATTGAAGTAGGGGTCAAATCAACGGTTTTGCCACCATAGTGGTCGATGATTTGGAGTGCTTCCGTGCGGTCTTTCTTATCAACGAGGAATTTCACCAACAGAAGCTCTTTGTTTACTGAGTCAGAGCTTGTGTGCTCTACACAGTGAATGACATCGATAAGCTTGGTTACCTGCAAAATGATTTGCTCAAGGCCATCAGGGTCGCCGCTGATGCCAATGGTCATTCTCGAAAAATGCTTGTCGCGCCCGCGCGAGACAACCAAAGAGTCGATGTTGTATCCGCGACGAGCAAATACCTGGCAGATGCGCATCAGTACGCCAGCTTTGTTGTTTACAAAGACTGAGAGGGTGTGAACTGGGGGAGCGGCTGGTATTGCTTGCAGATCGTCAGGTGGGGTGTCAGTTGTTACAATAGACATAAATATAGATGATTTAGTGATTAAATGAATGCAGAGCTCAATGAATGCTAGGTAGATCCAGTGGGCTTAGCCAATTTGCCCTTGGGGGGTTCGGTGAGCATGTCCTCGAGTGCGGCACCAGCAGGGATCATGGGGAATACGTTGTCATGTTTGATGCACTCTGCATGAATGAGCACAGGGCCATCTGTGATCTCAAAGGCCTTCTCGAGCTGGCGTCTGACATCAGCTGGGCGTTTGATGTTGAATGATGGAATACCGTAGGCTGCTGCTAACTTGCAGAAGTCAGGATTACCCTCAAGATCAACGCCTGATTTGCGATCTTCGAAGAAGAGCTCTTGCCACTGGCGAACCATGCCAAGATAGTGGTTGTTGAGGACGACAATTTTCACTGGGAGTTTGTGTAAAGCCGCAGTGGCGAGTTCGAACAGAGTCATTTGAAATCCGCCATCACCTGAAATCGAGATGACAGTCTCATCAGGGCAAGCAAACGCGGCTCCAATCGCGGCTGGGAAACCAAACCCCATAGTGCCAGCACCGCCAGATGATAGCCATTTCCATGAGGCATTTGTCTTATAAAACTGAGCGGCCCACATTTGGTGCTGCCCAACGTCAGTTGAGACAATGGCATCACCACCGGCAACTTGGTAAAGCTCGTCGATGACTTGCTGCATTCTTAACCCACCTTGTTTGCGGTAGGATAGAGGATACTTCTTCCTCCAGCCATCGATAGTATTCAGCCATGGGGCAGTATCTAGCCCGGAAACACGCTTGTTGATCTCAACGAGGGTAGATTTGGCATCGCCAACGATTTCGATGTCTGGACGAACCATTTTATTCATCTCTGACGGGTCAATATCGATATGAATAATTTTAGCGTCTTTACAGAATTTATCAGCTTGCCCAATGATGCGATCATCAAAGCGTGAGCCGATATTGATAAGCAGGTCACAGGCACAAATAGCCTTGTTGGCATAAGCTGTGCCGTGCATGCCTAGCATGCCGAGTGAAAGTTCATGTTCCTCAGGGAAGACACCCTTACCCAGTAGGGTAGAGGTTACTGGGCAGTGAAGCGTTTCAGCGAGCTCCTTGAGCTCAGCATCAGCGCCAGAAATCATAGCTCCGTGGCCAGCAAGGATAAGAGGGCGCTCGGCTTTGTGGATTAATTGTAAGGCCTCGTCGATCTTATCAGCATCAACTTCATAGGATGTTTCTGGATTATACCCCGGGAGGTCTAATTCTGGGTCCATGTCGCCTGTGAATAGACCAGAGCTGATGTCCTTTGGCACGTCAACAAGAACTGGACCTGGGCGACCAGTTGTCGAAATATGGTGTGCCTCGCGAATAACACGTGGGATAGAATTGGTCTCTTTTACAAGGTAGTTGTGCTTCACAACAGGAATCGTGATGCCGAAAATATCGGCTTCTTGGAATGCGTCTTTACCAAGCATCCAAGTAACCTGCTGGCCGCAGATGATGATCATGGGCACCGAATCCATCTGGGCAGTCATAATGCCGGTAATGGTATTACCAGCACCAGGTCCAGATGTTACTAATACTACGGCGGGCTTGCCTGTGGCACGAGCATAGCCATCAGCCATATGGCAACAGCCTTGCTCATGACGAGCGAGAACGAACTTGATGTTACTCTTTACCGTTACCAGCGCATCGAAGATCGGAATGGCAGCACCGCCAGAATATCCGAATATATATTCAATCCCTAGGTCGTCGAGAGTCTTGATGAGTGCTTGGGCACCGTCTAATTGTTTTTTGCTCATGCGAAAATTGTTATTTCGCACGCAAAGTAGCTAAAGATGCTGAAAATGCAAATCAAAAACGACCTCAAAATGAACAAACAGCCGATATTTAAGGGGTGTTAAACATTGAAAATGGCATTTTCAACTAAAAGAATGGCTTTTTACAGCATGCCTTTGATTAGGTTTTCGAGTTTCACGATGTCTGCAGAGAAGTTCCTTATTCCTTCTGCTGTTTTCTCCGTTGCCATTGCATCCTCGTTAAACATGAAGCGGAATGCTTTTTCATCAAGGTGAATCTGCTCGAGGTCTGAGGCTTGAGCAGTAGCGTCGGTGAGTTTTTGCGTGAGTTCTCCAGGTGTATTTTGTAGTTCTTCAAGTAGTCCTGGGCTGATCGTCAATAAGTCACTGCCAGCAAGCTCAGTGATTTGGCCGCAATTACGGAAAGATGCGCCCATCACTTCAGTCTTGTAGCCAAACTTTTTGTAGTAATTGTAGATTTTCTGAACAGAGAGAACTCCAGGATCTTCAGCTCCTTGGTAGTCAACTCCGGTGTCTTTCTTATACCAATCATATATCCGACCAACGAAAGGGGAGATGAGTTGTACGCCGGCTTCGGCGCAAGCGACAGCTTGAGCAAATGCAAAGAGTAAGGTGAGATTACAGTGAATGCCCTCTTTTTCCAGCTGCTCTGCGGCACGGATACCTTCCCAAGTGGAGGCGATTTTAATGAGAATACGGTCGCGGCTGATGCCCTCGGCCTCATAGAGTGATATAAGATGTAGCGCTTTAGTAACAGTGCCCTCGGTATCAAAGGAGAGACGAGCGTCGACCTCTGTGGATACACGGCCAGGAACGATTTTGAGAATTTCCAGCCCGAAAAGAATAAGAATGCGATCAATGATACTCTCAACGAGGGACTCGCCAGTAAGCTCTGAGCTTGCGTGTTCGCTGATGGCTTGCTCAACCAGATGCTTGTATTCTGGTTTGGCTGCTGCTTGCAGGATCAGCGAGGGGTTGGTAGTTGCGTCTTGAGGTTTGTATTCCTCCATGGAGGCAAAATCTCCGGTGTCTGCAACGACGGTTGTGTATTGCTTAAGCTGTTCGAGGTGGTTGTTTGCGCTGTCTGAACTCATGCCAGACCCATAAACACTAGGCGTGCATATGCAAGCAGGATGTCTGCTATTTTTTAGGAGGCTTAGGCTGCGTCAGCCCGCTTTTTCTTCAGGATGGGTGGTTTCTTACCCTCTACGACTGCCCGATTAATGGTTACAGAAATAATGTCCTCTCGCCCGGGGATTTCATACATGACATCGAGCATGATTTTTTCGAAAATGGCACGGAGCGCACGTGCGCCAGTCCCACGTCGTATAGCCTCCTCAGCGAGGGCAGTGAGACCATCTTTGGTGACTTTTAACTTCACTCCACTCATGGCAAGTAGTTTGGAGTATTGCTTAATGAGTGCGTTTTTAGGCTGAGTAAGAACTTCAATCAATTCATCGGTAGTCAGCTCACGAAGTGAGGAGATGATAGGCAAACGACCAATAAATTCAGGGATCAGGCCAAAGTGGAGGAGATCCTCGGGTTCAGCTTTTTCAAATAAGTCGATCGAGTCAGGATTTTTCTCATCTTCGGATTCTTCTCCCTCATGGAATCCTAAGACGTGCTTGCCTAGACGACGGCTGATGATGTCGGTAATCCCTACAAAAGCTCCGCCGCAAACAAATAAGATGCGCTCGGTATTGACCTGAATATATTCTTGCTGCGGATGTTTGCGTCCACCTTGAGGCGGGACATTACATATTGTGCCCTCTAGAATTTTAAGGAGCGCTTGCTGGACTCCTTCACCTGAAACGTCACGCGTGATGGATACGTTTTGTGTAGTCCGACCGATCTTAACAATCTCATCAACGTAGATAATGCCTCGTTCGGCCCTGTCTACATCAAAGTCTGCAGCTTGAAGTAACCTTAGAATGATGTTTTCTACATCATCTCCGACGTAGCCAGCCTCGGTGAGTGTTGTGGCGTCCACAATAGTGAAGGGTACATCTAGAACGTTAGCGAGGGTGCGGGCAAGTAAAGTCTTACCAGAGCCGGTTGGGCCGAGCATGAGGATGTTCGATTTTTCGATATCAACGTCTTTAAAATCAGCTGATAATTTAACGCTGTTTTGTCTCAAGCGCATGTAGTGATTGTAAACAGCTACCGATAAAACCTTTTTTGCTCGGTCTTGCCCAATCACAAATTCATTGAGTTTTTCTGAGATTTTATCAGGAGTGGGGACGTCACCGGTATTAATGTGAGTTTCAGCAACTTTATTTTTGGTCTCTCCAAGTTCTTTTTCTAGAATCGATGAGCAAACTTCGATGCACTCATCGCATATGTAGACCGCGGGTCCAGCAATGAGTTTCTTAACCTCTGAGTGACTTTTGCCACAGAAAGAGCACATAGTAATATTAGATGATCGAGCCATAATTAAAATTGTAAATGCTTGGGTGAGGGGGGGCTTTTGTAGTGATGTCGAAAAAGAAAAAGGCGTGTGTGGTAGCAGATACCAGCAGCACGCCTGTAGATTAACCTAAATTAGGTCGAATGTCTCATTTTTTTGCGTCATCCGCGTCATCGGGTGAGGGCAGCTCCTTGCGACTTTCTAGAACCTTGTCAACGAGCCCGTATTTGGCGGATTCTTCAGCAGACATGTAATTGTCACGGTCCGCATCTTTCTCCACTTGTTTGACAGTTTTTCCAGTGTGCTTAGATAGAATGTCGTTAAGCTTCTTCTTTAAGTTGAACATGAAGCCGATGGTTCTCTCGACATCAGCTGCGGTTCCTTGGGCGCCCCCAGAAACTTGGTGGATCATAACGTGTGAGTTAGGGAGGCAAAAACGTTTGCCCTCCGTGCCTGCTGTCAAAAGCACAGCTCCCATGGAAGCAGCAATGCCAATGCAGTAGGTGTTCACATCGCAGGTAAGAAACTGCATGGTGTCATAGATCGCGAGGCCTGCAGTAACTGAGCCTCCGGGTGAGTTGATGTAGATGTGGATGTCCTTTTTAGGATCCTGCATCTGCAAAAATAACATTTGAGCAATCACAGAGTTTGCAACGCCATCATCAATGCCTGTGCCTATGAAAATGATCCGATCCTTAAGTAGGCGGGAATAGATGTCAAAGGCGCGTTCACCGCGCCCATCAGATTCAATAACTGTTGGGATGTAGTAGTTGTTTTCAATTGTGGATTCCATGGTGAGATCAGATGTAAGATTAATTGAGTGAGACATGAGAGTTTGGTGTCGATTTAAGCTTCGGCAACCTCAGCCTCGACTTCAGCTTGATCTACCTTTGCGTTCTCAATAAGGAAGTCAATAGCCTTGCCGATGAGGATGGAGTTTTTGAGGCTCGAAATTCGACCTGATCGCTGCATTTCCTTGATCATAGTTTTAGCAGGTTTCTTTTGTTGCTTAGCCATTGCGTTAATTCGCTGTAGGACCTCAGCATCATTCACCTCAATGTTTTCGGCTTGAGCGATCTCTTGTAGAATGAAGTTTGTTTTTAAGTTGTTGCGCGCTTGCACTTGCGCTGCGGCGATGATTTCAGCTTGCTGTGTAGCGATATCCTCGTCGCTCATGCCCGCCTGAGCACCACGAGCAACCATGTCATCAGCACTTCCTTGTGCTTCTGCAGCTACCATTTCTTCTGGAAGCTCAAAATCTACTTTTGCGATAAGATTTTCTACGATTTGATTTACCTTGGCTTCTTCGGCTTGCTGTTTTTTCTGTTGTGAGATTTGCTCTGAGATGAGCTCCTTAAGATCATCTAGGGTTTTATCTTCGCCAAATTGTAGTGTTTCGGCGACAAAGGCATCATTCACGTCGGGAAGCTTTTGTTCCTTGATGCCCTTGATTGTTACATCAAACAGGATTTCTTTGCCGTGGAGTTTGTCTACAGGGAAATCGTCGCCAACCATACTTTTGACCTCAAGCTTGTCACCGCAAGAAGCACCTTCGAGTTGCTTGGCAAAGCCCGGCAGGAAGGCTTCTTCTTTGATTTGGATCCAGTAGTCTTCTTTGCCACTGAGAATGCCAGCGGACTCGCCAAGGGCTTCTTCTAGTGGCTTGCCGTCAAGGGAAGATGAAAAATCAATGACGGCAATATCGTCAGCGTTGATAGCGCGGTCTTCAATGTCATTGTATTCGGCATAGCGCTCAGCAACACCGTCTATTTCGCGCTGAACTTCCTCGTCGGTAGCATCTGTCGATGGTATGTTGAGTTCAATACCCTTGTAGTCTGGAAGGTCAAAGCTGGGAGCGAGAATCATCGGCATAACAAAGCTGAAGGTGCCATCATCTGCGTGGTCTAGAGTTTCTGGGTTTTTGAAGTTTAGGACTTTAAGGTCTTCGTCTTGCTTCATAGCTTCACTGCATGCTGCACTGATGAGGCGTGATTCCAGCTCTTGTTTGATATCATTGGCAAATCGCTTCTCAATAACAGAAACGGGGGTCTTGCCCGGGCGGAAACCTGGAATTTTGGCCTGTGAGCCAAACGCGGTAACAATGCTGTTGCGCTCGCTTTGAACTTTGTCTGCAGGGATTACAGCACTGAGTGTTGCTGTGCATTCTGGCTGTTTGTCGACGGTAATATTCATAATAGAAATCTGGTGTTTAAATGGTGAATCTTTTTTGAGAGTGATGCCTGGATAGCTGAGAAAGTATTCGATTGTGACATTCGCCATTAAGGCGCTTGAGGCGGCACGCTAGTGCTCCGAACGCGATGAGTCAAGGATCATGACAAGCATAAACGACGATAATGAGCTATTGCTGATCTACCTGATCCTGTGCCGTTTGTGCGGTTGCTGGTTTGATTGCACATTAATATTTATGGTTTGATGACAGATGGGTGTGTTACGGCAAGTAAAGTTAACTATAATATCGCCTTCACATGTATATTGTTAATCATTTCACATTACTGCGCCGTACATCTCTGATGATAGCCGTTTTTATTACCGCGGCTTCAGTTTCTTTCTCTAGTCCATCTGGGGCCTCAAGCGAGGACCGGCAAGGGAAGAGTGTTCTCAGCCCTCAAGATTACACTTTTGGCTATTGGCAAAATGGTATGCGTAAACACAGGGATAATTCCTCGCCGGATGTATTATGTATTGAAACTGGCTATTATGGGTTCTCTTTAGACATGGCCCAGCTTAACAGGCCAAAGTTCGGGCTTTTTAATCAAGCTCTCGATTACGAAGGTGCCCTGCGTAATGGTATTGTGAGGATGAACCAGATCAAGGATGCTCAGCTTAACATTGAATTTGAGCAGAACGGCAAGATTTATCGAGCAACACGCTGCCATGCTGCATTAGAGCGTTTGTCCGAGGGGCGTATGCTGAGTGCTAGGATGTGGGAGTCTGCAAGGCTTGCTCAACATTACGATTTTTCAGGGGTAGAGTTTACAGATGATCAAGGTGGCAAATTGGTTGCAGATGCCAAGCTCGATATTGTTGCCTGGCCACATTCTATGACTTTCAATTTACAGATGCAGCCGGTTGTCGAACTTGTTGACGGTGTCCAGCCAGGTGTAACTGACAAGGGATACGGAGTTTTGAAAGAATCATTGTTGATATCACATCAGCCAAGCCTCGAGCATGAACAATTCACTGCCGAAGCATGGATTAAGGTGCCCGAAGCGGCTATACATAAGAATAGAAGCTGGGTGTTTTCTAAAAATGACAACGAGGGTTCTGATGGTTACTTTGGCATTGGTATTAATGGAGATTCCATTACCGCAGGCATGAATATAGGTGGTGTCGATCGACGCAACTACAGAGAGGTGAGAACGCACCGACATTCGCTAATCGCAGACAAGTGGACCCATGTGGCGATGACTTATGATGGTAAAAAGCTCGCTGTTTACATCGATGGCCGCGAACAAAAAGCAACTGAGCTCAACAAAAAAAGAGTGCCGGGTAAAGGCGATTTGCGTATCGGGCGTAGAGCTAACAACAGGGGGCAATCAGCGCGTGTGGTTGTCGATCAACTTAGGGTATGGAGCAAAGCCTTGGATCAAAGAGCTTTAATTCAAAATGCACGCAGCCCCCATAAAGCAATCCAGAATCCTCATCTATCCTATGTTAACAACTTTGAAAGTGGCCCTGAGTTGAAACTTCCGGTATGGCAAAACTCTAAAATTCGGATGTCACTCGCGGGTGAAGGTAAAAGGTGGGCTGTAGAAAACCCAGTATCAGAGCAATGGGGCGTCGGCCAGAAGAAGAGTTTCACACTGCATTGCAGTCTTTCTCCGCTCAATCGTAATGAGCAAAAGGTGCAGGCTGCAATGTTACATAACAAGCCATTACAAGTAGCATATCGAGGCGATTTTGATTGCTATGTAGCATCAATAAATAGGCCGAAGCGGAAGGGGAAGTCGGGATACAATGATATCCGTGATTACGACGAGGTGGATATCACGGTGGATTCTACTGCTGGCAAGAAGGTCCCCTTTATGATGGAGATCTTTGGTTGTGCTAACATCACAGGGGTTTGTCCTGTTTTATGCGATGACAAGGGGAGGCCTACAGGTATACCCGTTCAGATAAGTAAAAATTGGCACAATAGTGGTATGGGAGATTACTTGCGCGCTTATGTGTTATTGCCCAGTGTTAAGGGAGTATCCAAATATAAGCTGAAATTCGTTTACGGTTTTTACGGCTCTTTGCCCTCTGCTTCTCATGCCCAATTATCTTTAGTCGGCTACGGTGGTCACGGGCGGTGGGATCAACTGGCCATCGGTTGCTGGGGAGAAACTTATTGCATGGATATTGATATGAGTTGCGTGGATGTCGCGGTGACTGACGTTAGGATGCTGATGTCCAGAAATGGAAAAAATGGTGAAAAGTGGCAATGGACAGATGCTGGCTGGGGTGGTGATTGGCTGGGACTCAATGATGCTAAAAAACAAAAGCACGTGTTCAATGGTCTCAAAACAGCCTACTTAGCACATGGGCCTTGTCTTACTGAAGTGATCTATGGTGGTGCGTATGGGGCTCAAAAAGAAATCAAAGTTGAATCCATGGTGCGCACTCTCCGCACTGATGATTACGCGCGCACTTTTACAACATTAGATTACACTTTTGATAAAAGCGTGGATGCTAACGGCTGGCTCTTTAAAATGGGGCGAACCGGAGGCTATGTAACACCCAAAGTAGCTTACGGTAATGTGAACGGCTTGATCAAAGAGCAGTCAGTTCCTGTTGGCCTGAAACGTGGAGATGGCTTTATCCCGAAAACAACGCTTGCCGGGCCAGGCCCATGGTGGGTGGCATTTCCAGGCGCATATCATGAAAGCGATCGCGATTGGGGGACTGGCTATCGCGCCATGGTAATACGTTCCTACAAGGCAATCATTGGCGGCAAGGAGTATAATAATCCCACGATAGAATGCCCTGTGTATTCGGTTAACAAAGAACGACAATCTTGTTTGGACTTTTATTTGGGTGCTCCAGAAGGGGTAGCGGCATTCGCTCCAGGAGACAAAGTATCTATGGAACTTGAATGGATCACCCTGCACCGCAATGCAGATGATTATTATGGGCCTAATGAGTCTTACAGAGAGCATTTGAAGGCTGCGCCATCATCATGGCAAACGACACATCGAGAAGCGAAAGGTAATAACCTCGAAGTCACAGTCCAAGGCGGAGTATTAAAAAATAATTACCCGGTCATTATCACTGCGGAGAGTGGAGAGGTGACAGCTACAATTCAAGGCGGGGTAGGCTGTGTGCCTATTCGTTTTGAGGGATTGGGCACGCCCTATGGTTATGGGCTTTATCGTATTGAAAATGGCGAGGAGCGATTGCTTGACCAGGCTGTGCATGGTAATGATTTTTGGCAAACAGATTACGATGCGGGGACAAATACTTATAAGATAACCTACAATCTGCCACTTGATGAGACCCCTCACACTCAATGGAGGCTCAAAAAATTGCCAGTTTCTGTGCCGGTTACACCAGCTAAGGCTGTGCCAGTGAAAAATACACAAGGTAACGGGTGATAATGAAAACCTGAGAATTTCTGATTTTGATGGAATAAATCCAATGGTCGACTACTCATAAGAGTGTTGATCGTCATTTATTGATCAAACGATCACCCCAAAATACAAAATAACAAACCGATGAAAAAAGTAATCCAACAATTATCCTTTATGTCTGCTGTAGCTATTTCTGCTTTCGCGCTCAGCTCATGCGCGGCTACCAGTAGTGCGTCAGACTGCAAGAAGTCCTGTGATGTAAAGTCTTGCTGCTCAAGTGATGCCTCAAAAGGCTGCTGTGCAGACAAGTCTTGCGCGACAGACTGTAAAAAGTCATGTGACGCTGAGTAAGTTACGGCTCTCGAAGCAATCATCAAGCGCCCATACCCTCATCTGAGGGCTGGGCGTTTTTTTATTCTTTGCTTATTAGGCGGGTGTCGTATGGACTCGAATCATACTTCATGGTTAAACAAATTGAAAATATTTCAGGCCTCGCGAGTGTTAAGGATACGCTGCACTTGGCTTTAGGTGTTTTTGATGGCCTGCACATTGGTCATCAGCAAGTGATCGGCACGGCTGTGCAGGCAGCTCGTGATGAAGGTGGCCTATC
>CBFHPA010000044.1:0-15431 GCA_965657565.1 Oceaniferula sp. | reverse complement strand
CTCGTACGGCTTGCTCCTGAAGGGCATTGGTGAGAATGAGAATGTTTTCTTTGGGGATGAGTCCTTCAAGCCGGCTGATGGTTTGGTTTAACAGCGTGGCTTCGCCAAAAAGGTTGAGCAGTTGTTTGGGTTTAGCATTTCTTGATAGTGGCCAAAAACGGGTGCCGCTACCCCCAGCAAGAATTAGTGCAAACTGGTTGGGGTTCATCTCAGTGGCTATGTTGCTTGCGCTGCTCATAGATCAGACAATGGGAGAGAATTTCTTGATGAAAAAGAAGAAACGATCAAATTAATCAACATTTGAAAGGATTTGCGCTTTTCTCAGGAAAAACAGAGGGTAGAATGTGACCATGGCACAAGATCACTCTGACAAAAACTGGATTGAAACCAGCGCATCCTTTGCTCCCGCTATGCTAGGTGCAGCTGCGGGCGTATTTTTAGGCGACCTCATGCACCGAGACACGCGCAGACCTGTTGCCCTCACGCTTGCCGCACTTGGCGCCGCCGCTCTGGCACCAACAGTCGTTGAGTTGGTTGCAGATAAGGTCAATGGGCCTGAGAGTAACCGTGGCTCAAAACGCACTCTACGTAATATTCGTGATGCAGGAGTGGCCACCGAAGAGTTCGCTGACCTAGAAGACGAAATTGGTGAGCAGATGTTTGTAGGCTAGGATGCCAAGCATTTCTCAAATGATGCTTACTATTATTTCGCTCTGACCATTATTGATGCGCGTATTATTGACAGGCTCCACCGGCAGACTCGGTGGAGCTTTTTTGTCTCTATGGGGCAGAAATTCAACGATCGAATTGATCTCGCCGAGCAGGCATGAGTTGGACCTCTCTGAGCCAGAAAAAGTGAGGTCTTTTTTGTCTCATACTGATTTTGATTGTCTCATTAACGCCGCAGCTGTCACTGGCCTGGAGGAATGCTTGGATAATCCTGAGCTGGCTCAGCGGGTAAATGTGGCTGCGCCAAAGATCATGGCTGAGGTGTGCGCTAAGAAGTTAGCCAAGTTGGTTCATTTCAGCACGGACTATGTGTTCTCTGGTGATCAACCCGGGATGAAGACAGAGGCTGATGTAACGGGGGCGGTGAATGTCTATGGGGTCAGTAAGTGTGCTGGTGAACTAGCGGTTCTTGACGCTAATGCTGATGCTCTGGTGGCGCGAGTATCATGGTTGTTTGGACCTAGTTCAGAGCAGCGGCGGTCTCACTTTGACCATGTGCTCAATCGAGCGCTTGCAGGTGAAAAGCAGTATCTCATTGAGGATAAGTTTTCGATGCCAACATTTACCCATGATATCGTGCATTGGATTGGTTGTTTATTGAAGGCTGGCTCATGCGGCATTTACCATCTTTGTAACTGTGGAGAACCAGAGAGTTGGTTCAGCTACGGGCAGGAGGTTTGCCGATTGGCAGCGAGCATGGGGTATGAGTTAGATGAAGGAGATTTGCTGCCAGTGGACCTCGTGGATATAGACTTTTTTAGAGAGAGGCGGCCGATCCACACTGCGATGACGCCCACGCGCATGATAGAGGAGGGGATTGCTATGCCTCGTCATTGGCGTGATGCAGCCGTAGAGTATTTGAAAATGCGTTGACCCTGGTGGTTGGTGAGGGCAGAGTGTGTACCATGAAGTTTGTTCGATATGCGCCGATGTTTGTAGCAGTGATGTTTTGTCATGGGCTCGTTAGTTGTGGCAATGCATACGATCCTTCAAGTGGCCGTGGCGATGATAGGTTCGGTGCGCCTCGGGCTATTCCAACAGATGATCCCGAAATGTATGGGCCAGAGATTCTACCTGGACGCTATTTGCAGACCGTTTCGGTAAACACGGTGTTTTTTAACAACTACCCCAATATTTATGATCGGCCCGATAGGATATTACCAAATTTCACTGATGTTAAGGTTGTTTCGGTCAAGGGTTCTTATGTTAAGGTAGAGCTGATTAACACCGGTGCAGTGGGGTATGTTCCATCCATGATGTTGGGTGAAAAGCGATCACCAAGAAATAGCCAAGTAGCACCTCAGGATAATGGTGGACAGCTTGTGCCAGATATTACTCCCGATCTAATCGATTCAAGTAGACCAGCAGAATAAGAAGAGCGAAGAAGGTAGGATTTCTCTTGGATGTGATGCTAGAACTAATACGAAAGTCCAAAGTATGAGTGAGCAATTTTCCGAGTTTGGCCAACGCCTTTGTATGGGCAGTGGTATCGAGGAGCTGATGGATGATCTGGGCAATGCCCTGGTCTCGGGTGGGCCTGATGTGCGCATGCTCGGTGGCGGACAGCCGGCTCATATTCCTGAGGTTAATGCTCTGTGGCGGCGTAGGCTTGAAGAGATTATGGCTTCGGCAGGTGGCCTAGAAAAAATGCTCTCTAATTACGATCCGCCACGTGGCAACCCTCTCTTTCTTGATGCGGTAGCCGCTTTATTTAAAGAGAGTTTCGGCTGGGAGATCAGTGCTAAAAATATCGCAATCACTGCGGGCGGCCAGACGGCTTTCTTTTTTCTCTTTAACGCTCTGGCTGGGAAGTTTGAGGATGGCTCACGAAAGAAGATTTTATTGCCACTCGTTCCCGAATACATCGGTTACTCTAATCAATCTGTTGGTGACGATATGTTCCGTGCCTGCAAACCGCTGATTCATAAGATAGGTGATCACGACTTTAAGTATGGTGTCGATTTTGACAACCTGAGTGTGGATGATGATGTGGCCGCTATCTGTGTATCACGGCCGACTAACCCAACAGGTAATGTGCTGACTGATGAAGAAATATCTCGCCTCATTGATTTGGCCGAAGAGCATGATATTCCGCTCATTATCGATAACGCTTATGGGGCTCCTTTTCCTAACATCATTTTTACCGAGGCTACTCCGGTTTGGAATCAACACACGATTCTAACCTTGAGTCTCTCCAAGATAGGGCTGCCAGGCACCCGTACAGGTATTGTGATTGCCAATGAGCAGATAGCGGCTGCGGTCTCCTCGATGAGTGCCATTGTCGGACTGGCGAACGGTAACATTGGCCAGGCTATTATGGAGCCATTGATTCGGAGCGGTGAGATCTTAAAGCTCAGCAGTGAGGTAGTGCGCCCTTATTATGTCGAAAAGTCGCACCAAGCACGTGCTTGGGTCGCTGAAGAGTTTGAGAATTCATTGCCGTATCGAGTTCATCTCAGTGAAGGAGCTTTGTTTCTCTGGCTGTGGTTCGAAGACATGCCGATCAGTTCAAAAGAGCTCTATGAGCGGCTCAAGAAGCGTGAAGTGCTTATTGTTTCTGGACACTATTTCTTCTTTGGAGACGATGATTTGGATGCTTGGCCGCACCGGCATGAATGCATAAGGATGACGTTCACCATGGATGAGCGCACGGTTCATGAGGGCATCAAGATCATTGCAGAGGAGGTGGCTAGAGCCTACGCGGACGCATAAGCGGCTCTGGCTGATAATTCGTGATTGCAATTTCCTCGAAATCAAGGAGTCTCCGCGTCCCTTCCAGCACGATTATAAGCTGGTATGAGACAATTACCTTATCGCCATGACAGACAACATTCGAAACATCGCCATCATTGCCCACGTGGACCATGGCAAGACCACCCTTGTGGATGAGCTGCTCAAAGCTGGTGGTGCATATAGTGATCACCAGCAAGCTGGCGAGCGTGCCATGGATTCCATGGATCTTGAGCGAGAAAAAGGGATCACTATTAAGGCCAAAAACACCTCGGTAAAGTGGGGCGAATACACGGTGAACATTGTTGATACTCCCGGACACGCGGACTTCGGTGGTGAAGTAGAGCGGGTGATGAAAATGGTCGATGGTGTGTTACTACTCGTTGACGCGCACGATGGTCCGCAGGCTCAGACTCGATTCGTGCTTCGTAAGGCGCTGCAGCAGGGGCTGACTCCGATTGTTGTCGTTAACAAAATTGACCGTGAACACTCAGACCCTGCAGGTGTGCATGATCGCGTGTTGGAGCTTTTCCTCGAACTAGAGGCCAACGAAGAGCAATTCGAAGCCCCGTTTGTTTATGGCTCTGCTAAGAATGGATTTTTTGTGAAGTCTTTGGATGACGAGCAGAAAGATGTGATTCCCCTGCTTGAGACCATCGTCGAGCATGTTTCTGCTCCTGACTCCGATCCAGACGCCCCCTTCAAGATGCTGGCATCCAATATTTCATGGGATGATTATGTTGGTCGGGTCGCGTTAGGCAAGGTGCAGAGTGGCTCAGTCAAAAAGGGCGATAGCATTTTCCGGCTTACCAAAGATGGCAAGACTGAGCGTGGTAAGGTCACCAAGGTTTTTGAATACAGTAGTCTTTCCAATCAAGAATCCGCAGAAGGGGTTGCAGGTAACATCGTAGGTGTGGCTGGTTTTGAAGATGTGGATATTGGCGAGACGCTCTCTGCTGATCCTGAAGCTGAGGCGCTTCCTTTTGTATCTATTGATCCGCCCACAGTACAAATGCAGTTTTCCATCAATGATGGTCCTTACGGAGGTCGTGAGGGTAAGCACGTAACTTCGCGTGCTATTCGTGATCGCTTGTTACGTGAGGTGAAGACCAATGTCTCGATCGAGGTGTCTGATACGGATCAGGCTGGGGTCTTTGAGGTCGCTGCTCGTGGTGCCATGCAGATTTCAGTGCTTGTCGAGACCATGCGCCGTGAAGGTTATGAGATGCTCGTTTCCCGCCCTATGGTCATTACTCACAAGGGGGAAAATGGTGTCGAGGAACCATTTGAAACTCTCTTTGTTGAGGTGCCAGAGGAATACACTGGTGGGGTTATGAAAACCTTGGCCAACCGCCGTGCACGCATCGAGGATATGGGTAGTAATGCTCACGGTGCAACAATCGAGGCAACGATCTCCACACGTGGTTTGATCGGCTTTGAGTTTGAGCTTTTGAACTTGACCAGTGGTCATGGAGTTATGTCTCACTTGTTCAAAGAATACGCACCGCACTGTGGTGAGATCACCACTCGAAACACCGGTACGCTGGTCAGTATGAGCACGGGCACTGCCATGGCATACTCGTTGTTGCCGCTTGAGGAGCGTGGTAAGCTTTTTGTTGCTCCTGGTGATGAAGTCTACGAGGGTCAGATCATTGGAGAAAACCCAAGGAAAGACGACCTGCCCGTTAACCCGGTAAAGGCAAAGAGCCTGACCAACCACCGCTCCGCTACCAAAGGAATTACCGTTGGGTTGGCCCCTCCTATCAAGATGTCTTTGGAGCGTGCTATTGAATATATTGCCGGCGATGAACTTCTTGAGGCGACTCCCAGTCACCTACGATTGCGCAAGCGCATCCTTGATCCGCACGAGCGTAAGCGCGCTGAAAAGGCTCGTAAGGCTGAAGCCGGTCTGTAAGCGACTGTCTGGTAGAGTCCAGAAATCAGTTAATTCCACTTGGTGAAGAAATTCAAATCTTGCTCAGCTTGAGCTAGGTTGGGGTGCCCGAGTTTGCGGTATACCTCGACTCGTTTTTTTAATACCTGCCGATGGCTTAGCGGAAAGTAATGCTCCATTTCTAATAGGATGGGTAGCAATGCCTCTGGGCCCAACCGCGCGGCTAGCGTGTAGCGGAGTGATAGTCTTTCGGCGCGCATTAGATCGGTGTCAAAAGGCTTTTCTAGAAGTGCAAGGACCTCGGCCTCGCGGTCATTGAGTCGCTCTTGAGATCTGCTAAGTCTCTGATTGATCATCGTCAGACACACTTCAATATCTAAGAAATTGGGTAATTGCCACGTCGTGCTGCTGAGCGTTCTTAGTAGTTCGATAATTTCTAAGTCTTCTAGGTTCTCGTTATTGGTTACCCAGAAATATTCGATACGAGCAATCCTGTAATCAAGCGGCATACGATTTTTGAATTTTTCGCAAAATTCAAGGCACCTAGCACTGCCTGCTCTCGCAAGAGCACGCCCCCATAATGCCTCCTCTTGTGGGTTGAGTGGATCAAAGATTAGTTCCGGTTTTCTTCGGATTGTTTCGGTGAGCTGGGCGCACAACTTGGCTCGCTTGGTAGCCGCTTTGGTGTCGAACCATGACATGTTTTCCCATACAGAAGGATCTCTTGATAATGATCTAGCAGTATATGCCATTGAGTAGTCGAAATATATCGAGCTTATGCCAGCATCAAGCCCTTCTATCATCATGCCCTTACTAATGGAGTCCTCGAGTATTTCAGGCAAGGGGCTTCGATAGTTCGACCCGCCACTCCTCGCTGCTTGAAATTCGAGCAGGTTTCGATCGTCTTTGTTGATCTGGGTTAGACGACTCGCCAGATTTGTCACGTAAGCTGAATTGGCCACGCTGTATGCGAGAAGGCCTTCAATGGAATGAGTTCCCCATGATCTAGTTATTCCGAGTTTGTATGGGTGTTGCTCCAGTTTGCTGCGTATGGTGTTTACTGGTAAGGCCTTTCTTTCTTTATGGCAGATGAAGACGATATCGCTGGCCATTGTTTGATACATGCACACCTGTGGGAAAACTGAGCGCAGCGTGGCGAGGATCAAGTGCACGCTCTCCAGCTTGATTTCATATGCTTGCAGCCATTGTGAGAAGACGCCGTCGGCATTCATTTTTGCAGACACCGTTTGGTAATATTCTTGAGTATAGAGATTCGCAACTCCAGCGCGTTGTGGATTGGAGGGCTCTGAGACAATGATATCGTATTTTTTATTTTTGAGTGCCAGCAGGCTTTCGCGTGCATCCCCGAGAATGATATTAGTCTCGGGCCGATTGGTAACATCAAAAGTAAATGAAGCATATCGAGATGCACAGTTTACCAGGTGTGGTTCTAATTCAAAAACATCCACGCTTTTGATGCTCTCAATTTCAGTAAGCCAACCCGCAGACATGCCCGTCCCCAGCCCTATCACGCATGCATTCTGTGGTTTGCCATGGTGAAGCAATGCAGGGAGTAGTCCACACATGACCTGTGAAGCGGCATCGTTAAGAGCTGTCCCATCTGATTTTCCATTATTAAGAAGTGCTAGGTCATTATCGAGAGAGAGTGCACCAGAGCATTCTCGACCATCATATAAATAAACCATGGAGCTGTTTCGATCGCGCTTTTCGGCCTCAATGTCGACTAATGTCTGGTGTTGTTTAAATGAGGTTCGACCAAAGCCTATTGGGTTCTGCAGCCAGTAGGGGGTCAAACCGGGGCTTTGTAGGGTGAGCAGAAGTGTGATGCCACAGAGACTCAATGTGGTTAGCATTCCCAGTTTTGCCTGCTGCCTTATGCTGACTAACGCGAGCAAGGTGGAGACGATGAGGGTAGCACAGACCATCCATAACCATGTGTGATTGATGCTCAGCCCGGGGATTAAAACAAAGCCGCCGAGAATTGCACCGATCACGGCCCCAGTTGTGTTGAAGGCGTAGACACGCCCGGTTTGCTGACCGACCCCATTTTTCCCTGTGCCAACGAGCGACAAGATCAAGGGAAATTGAACGCCTGCCATCAGCGAGGCGGGCAATGCTATAAATCCGGCAATGATAAACCATACCCACAATTTATCTTGCAAGGGGTAACCCAAATATCCTGCCTGGAGAACCTTACAAAAACGCACGAAGTTATCACCCCAAATATAAGGGATGGCCATGGCAAGTCCGAGAAGTGCGGATACAATCGCTAGCATGGAGTAGCTGGGGGTGGCGTATTTTATCAGCAAGGCATATAATAGCCCACCAGCGCTCATGCCGATCAAGACGACAACGAGTATGAGGCCGAAATTGTATACGGAGCCTCCCAGTAAGGGGATGGAAGAACGAAACCAAAGTAGCTCCAGGACAAAAAAAGTGAAGCCACTCACAAAGGTAACCAAATAGAGTAGCCTGGCGCTCGATTTTTCTCCATGCCTAGGTTTAGCTGAGGTAGCAACCTCGGTCGGCTGGTGCCTTGCTAAGGTGGTAATGGCTACAGCAGCCAAGGCTAGGTTGATCCCTGCCGCTATTAGTAATGACTTGGTATTGCCCAGGGCTTCCAGCCAATAAAAATTAACCACGAAAGCGCCAAGCATGGCACCTGCAACATTCATGCCATAGAGTAGAGCACTTGATCTTCGGGCTTTATCTTGATCGGTTTGGATGATTCTTATGGCAGCCGGAAGTGTTCCCCCCATTAAGAAACAAGGGGTGGCAATGACGAGAATGGTAATGAGTATTTGAAGGGCAACGGCGAGCCAGCCCAATGATTGGATGCCTCCGGTGGTGTAGTAGAGTTTTTGGCCAAAAATAAGCAACAGAGGACTAGCGATCACGCTTATGCCGATAAGAGCTTCTACCAGCGCATAAAACCGGCCCGGTCTGATACTCTCATCCGCCTTGCGGCCGAGAACCCAGCTGCCTAAACCGAGTGAACCCATAAAGACGGCAAGCACAGCAGATGCCGCCAAGGTTGATCCTCCGAAAACGAGGCGAAATTCCCTCAGCCAGACGACCTGATATGCAAGGGAGCAAAAACCAGAGACAAACATGAACAAAGCCAGACAAAGAGACCTCCTAAATGGGCTGGAAAGCATGCGCGCAGACTAGTTAAAAACGATCTAGATAGCAAACTTGTTCCTTATCTCGTAATAATGAAGATCATGCAAAGAGATGATATACAAAAAGTCTGCCCTTACTTAGCCTCACGGGTGAGCAAATCATGAGGCTTCGGGAAGCTTGAAAAAGAATCGCTGAAACACTTGTCTGTGCTGTTCGTAAAAATGATGCTGGTCAAGCGGTGTGCCATTCCATCATCTTAGTCACAGCTATCCATGAAAGTTCCAAACATACAGATTTATTTCACCCTTGCAGCGTTGGTTATGGGCATCTTTTACGCGGGCTCAGTCAAGGCAGAGGTTCCCGTCATCACAGAGTTTATCAATCGCGCAAACGGAGAAGTTCTTGATCAGCGCGCGGACCGTTTGCCAGCTTATTACGGCAAGGCTGAGGCAGCTCCCTCGGCACTCACTCCTGCGGGAACCGCGTGGAAGGCACGCTGGCAAACCCAGCTGATTGTGCCGGCCAAGGACGACTATCATTTTGAACTCCGTGGAGCGGGTGCCGGGGCGTTGCAGATCGATGACGAAGATGTGGTCGGGCAACTCAATGAGACCTCTGCGGCGATGACTCTTGCGGCGGGAGGCCACCCGTTGGTGATTACCTTCACCCCACCCAAGTCCGGGGATGCCCAGCTGCGGCTGTTTTGGAAATCATCCGGCTTTGGCTGGGAGCCTGTTGCCGCTACTTCGCTCAAGCAGCCGGCATCCCTGCCTGCTAACCAACACGCTTTGCTCCGCTCCCAGCGTCAGCTGATCGTTGAAAACAACTGCAACGCCTGTCACCAGAGCGAGCATCACATCGCTTTGCCTGAGGCGAGTGAGATGGGTCCTTCGCTTGCCGGAATTGGTAGCAGGCTGGATGAAACCTGGATGGCACGCTGGATTGAGAACCCGCAAAGCCACCGCCCCGGGACACGCATGCCGGCCCTGTTCCATGGTGCGGACGCCAAGCAGAAGTCCGCCGATATCGCGGCTTATCTGGCGACGATGAAGGCCAAGGATCCTATCGCTGGTAACAAAGGCAACAAGGAGGCGGGTGCGAAGCTCTACAAGGCACTCAATTGCTACGCATGCCATGACATGAACGAGCCCGGCAGTATCGAGCGCATTCCTTTGGTCAATATCTCCGAGAAATACCAGCATCATGCGCTGAGCGCTTTTCTTCAGAACCCGGGCAAGCACCACCCTGCTACGCGCATGCCCGACTTCAAGCTCAGCAAGCAGCAAGCGGCGGACCTCGCTGCCTTTCTCGGCAGCTTGAAAAAAGAAGTTGCCAAGGAGGCCACCCCCAAGGGGGATCCTGCCAGAGGCAAGAATCTTCTCCTTCAGTCCGGATGCATGAATTGTCATGGCGCTCCGGGGCATGAGAACCAAGCCAAGTTCTCCAACCTCGCAGCTATGCTCAAGGCCACATCCCAATCACCACAGAGTGGTTGTTTGGCACCCAAGAGTGCTGACAAAAAGGCACCTCACTTCTCTGCCGATCTCTCGGCATTGCAAAAGGTGGACGCGGCTCAAGTAAGCAGCGCTCTGCTGCAGGACCACCCCGCGGAATACGCCCAGCGCCAGTTCGAGGCACTCAATTGCATGGCTTGTCATAGCCGTGACGGAATGGATGCCAGCCGCTTGATGCGGGTCGAAGAAGTCGCCCACATCGATATCTCTGATCCAAAAGCTCACGCAACAGGGCCTGAAAAACTTCCGATGCTCGATCACTTCGGCCACAAGCTGCGTGCGGATTGGATGGCAGAGCTGTTTGCCGGCACCTTGCCTGAGAAAACACGTCCCTGGTTACAAGCTCAGATGCCGGCGTGGCCATCACGGGCCGAGGCACTCGCCACCGGATTTGCCCACAGCTACGGCGTGTGTGACAAGCACGATGAACCCAAGGCAGCGGGGCTGCAGAGTATCAATGCGGGTAAGGCACTCGTCGGCCAGCAGGGCTTCTCCTGCCAGGCCTGCCACGCACTCGGCAATCAGCCGGCCCTTGCGGTCTTTGAGGGCGCGGGGCCTAATTTGGCACTGGCTAGCAAGCGGCTGCGCCCCGGCTACTACCACGAGTGGATGCACTTCCCGCAGCGCTTTGATGCGGCTACGATCATGCCACGCTACGCTACCAATGGGGTGTCACCCCTGAAGCAGTATTACGAGGGGGATGCCAATAAGCAGTTTGAGGCGATTTATAATTACCTGCGCGATGTCGCTGGCAAGACTCAGGTCGGTATGGCTCCCGGGCTCGTCGGCGAGTATTTCCGTCTGCGTGATGGCATGGCTATTTCTCCTGACATTGCCGCCGGGGAAAAACAATGGTTAGTACGTGTCGATGCTCAGGTGAATTTTGCTAAGACGCAAACGGGTTTCTACGGACTCAAGCTCAGTGACCGTTTTATTGCCCGCTGGCGTGGTACCATCACCGCACCCAAGGATGGCACCTACACCTTCTATGTCGCCTCGGATGATGGCGCTCTCTTGAAGATCGGTGGCAAGGAAGTGGTCAATAGCTGGGGACCCCGCAGCTACTCGGAAAGTAGTGGCAAGGTAGAGCTGAGTGCCGGCCAGCATGAGATCGAGCTCACTTACCTTGAGCTCGCCGGTGAGCAGGGCTGTGTGCTTTCCTGGCGTCCTCCCGGTGGCAACCGGCCGGTGATTCCGGCCAGCCAGTTTAGCCACTCAAAGGCTGCTTATGAGGCGATCGCCTGGGACCCCAAGCCGTGGAAAAAGGCCCCCGACCTCATCAGCCCGTATGGCAAGTTCTATGATGTGGGTATTCCCAAGCAATACGGCTCGCTGGTTGGCGCGCCCTTCAGGATTAACAAGGACTCACGTGGTGACAACGATGTGTTCCGCGCCCACGCCCTACCTCTCTCCGAAGATGGCAACGTGGGGGTTGTCTTTGATACGGACACCATGCGCCTTGCCGCTACCTTCACCCACGGTGGCATCAAGTTCGAGGGCCTTCCCTTCACGGGTGCCCATGGCAGCTTTCCGTCTTTCTCCGTGCCGCCGCTTACCTCGACAGGTTCCGTGCCGGGCTGGTCTTCAGCGGATGGCAACTTGAGCGACCCACGCCTCAGTGAGACAAACCACTACCCGCCTCTGGGGCCTTTGCCCAAGGACTGGGCGCACTTCAAGGGTGCTTATCGCCATGGCGAGAAAGTGGTGTTCCACTACACCGTGGGGGAGCACAAAGTCCTCGAGCATTATTTCCTCAAGTCAAAGAAGGATGAACCGGCGGTGATCGCGCGGGTCATTGAGCTGCCTCGTCTCAAGGATTCAATGACTCTGGTGCTTGCCGATGCCCCGCAGGACTCGGAGAAAATCGATGGTAGCACACTGCGCCTGGGTGAGGCTCATGTGCACGTGCTCGCGGGGGCTGATTATACGCTGTCTCTGCAAGATGGTCAGGCCAGATTGAAGATTTTACCCCGAGACACAGCCGGTCAGGTGCAAATCCTCTACGCTGAAGCCGGTGACTTTGATGCTTTCGAACCGAGCAGTTTCTCCCTTGCGGAGCTCTGCCAGGGAGGTCCCGCCCAGTGGCCCGAAACCATCCCCGCCCAAGGGGAAGTCGCCAAGGATGAATCCACTGCTTACGTGGTGGATCGCGTCGGCTTGCCGGATAAGAACCCCTACACCGGACCCCTGCGCGTGGGGGCCTTTGACTTTTTTGCCGACGGTACGACCGCCGCGGTCTGCACCTGGGACGGGGATGTGTGGATTGTTGAGAATGTTGATGAAACCCTGCAGAACCTGAAGTGGAAGCTCTTTGCCCGCGGTATTCACGAGCCCCTCGGGCTTAAAATCGTCGATGAAAAAATCTACACCGTCAGTGATGACCAGATCACACGCTTCCACGATCTCAACAACGACGGCGAGGCGGATTACTACGAGAACTTCAACAATGACTGGCAGCTGACCAGTGGCTTCCACGCCTTCGCCTTTGATCTGGTGACTGACAAGGAGGGGAACTTCTACTTCGCCCTCGGCATGCCCGTGCGCGGTGGCGGCCGTGGTTTTGAGCGGGTGGGGGAACACCACGGAACCATTCTCAAGGTGAGCAAGGACGGCACCAAGCTGAGCAAATACGCCAGTGGCTTCCGTGCTCCTAACGGCATTGGCATCAGCCCGGATGGGCAGATCACCTCGGGGGATAACGAGGGAACCTACGTGCCACGTAGCCCGTTGAACTGGGTGAAGGAAGGTGGTTTCTACGGTGTCGTCGATTCCTACGACAAACGTGCCGATCTCAAGAGCACGGCCTTTAACGAGGAACTCCGCCTCGAACGTGAGGAACACCGTGAGCCATCGGAAGAGCCCAAACCGCTGGCTTGGTTTTCCAAGAAGGTGGACAACTCCGGTGGCGGACAAGTCTGGGTGACCAGCGATCGCTGGGGCCCGCTCAAGGGCACGCTACTTCATGGCTCTTATGGCAAGAGTACCCTTTACCTCATACTCAAGGAAGAGATCGAGGGCCAGATGCAGGGTGGGGCGGTCAAAATTCCTGTAAGACTCAACTCCAGTAATATGCGGATGCGCTTCAATGATCGTGATGGCCAGCTCTACGTCATGGGGCTGAAAGGCTGGCAGACCAACGCCGGGCTGCGTAGCAGCTTGGACCGGGTGCGCCACACCGGTAAGCCGATCGACCTGCCGACCGGGCTCGAGGTCAAGACCGATGGCATTGTCCTGCGCTTCTCAGAGACCCTCGATCCGGCGAGTGCCAATCTTGCCGAGAACTACTCACTGAAGGCCTCCGATATCTACTGGTGCAAGGAATACGGCAGTCAGGAATTCCACATCAACCAGCGCGACAAGCCACTGGGCCAAAAACAAAAAGGTTGGACCAGCCTGCAGGTCACCGGCGCCAAGCTGCTTGATGATGACAAGTCGGTCAAAATCACCATCGATGGCCTCGTGCCAGCACACATGCTCGAACTCAATCACAACATCCAAACCAAGGACGGCCGGCCACTCAAGGCTGCCATTCACCACACTATTCACAAACTCAAACAACCATGAAACTAAGATCCAATATCGTTACCGCCGGCTGCTGCCTCTCCATCCTCCTTGCCTTAAGCTCGGTGGCTCATTCCCATGGCTGTGGCAAAACCAAACTGCTGACTCCCGAAGCCCTCAACCTGAACAAGCACTGGGTGCTCAAGGATGGAGTGCTCACCACCTCGGAAACTCCTGGGGGTATCATCTGGTCCAAGGCGGCCTTCGGGGACTACAATATCACTCTGGAATACAAGACCTCGGAGAAGTGCAATAGTGGTCTTTTCTTCCGCACGGATCCCAAGAACCCGGTGCAAGGGGGCTTTGAAATCCAGGTGGCTTCCGAGGGGCTCTACAACGGCAAGCATATCGTCGGCTCTCTTTACGATGCCAAGGAGCCGACCAAATCCATGGCCAAGCCGGACGGTGAGTGGAACAAGATGAGCCTGACCTGCAAGGGGCCGCAGATTACCGTGGTGCTCAATGGCGAGCAGGTGCTTGATGTTAATATTGATGATTGGGACACCCCGGAGAAAAACCCGGATGGCTCCAAGAACAAGTTCAAGAAGGCGCTCAAGGATCTTCCGAGAACCGGTCACTTCGGTCTGCAGTATCACGGCCAGCCAATCTGGTATCGCAACATTGTGATCACGCCGCTGGACTAGGTTTTAGATCAAGATAAGCGCGAGACTAATTTCATGAAACAAGCCATCATCGCCGCCCTTATACTCTCTGTCAGCTTGCAGGCCAATGCTGACAAGCTGCCCAACATCGTCTTCTTGTTCGCTGATGACCAGCGGGCGGATACGATCGCCGCGCACGGTAACCCTCACATTGATACCCCGAATCTCGACCGGCTCGCAGGGGAGGGGTTCAGTTTTCACCGCAACTACTGCGCTGGCTCGTTCAGTGGTGCGGTGTGTGTGGCCAGCCGGGCGATGCTGATGAGCGGGCGGCATTGGATGAAGATAGGATCTGCCAAAGAGGGCAAAAAACCGAATCCAGCATCGGACTGGAATGCTGCTGAGGTGCTGCCCGGTTTGCTGGCACGAGAGGCAGGCTATGATCCCTTCATCATCGGCAAATGGCACAATGGGCTCAACACCTTGAAGATGGGATTCTTAGAAGGGCGTTCTGTCTATATGGGTGGCATGAATGATCATAGTGACTTCCAGGTGCAGGATTACAGTGAGGGGAAACTGAGTCACAGACGCAAGGCGGAGGCTTTTTCCAGCACCCAGTTTGCTAATGAGGCGGTGCGTTTCATTGAAGAAAGAAATTCCGACAAGCCCTTTTTCCTTTATGTGTCCTTCCTCGCGCCACACGACCCGCGCAATCCGCCCGAGCCCTACCGAGAGCGTTATTACAACAAACGCCCACCGCTTCCGGAGAACTTCCTCGCTGAGCATCCGTTTAAGATCCTAGCGCACACCATTCACGGCAGAGATGAGAGTCTCGCCCCCTGGCCACGGACCGAGGAGGTTGTCAGTGATCAGCTCTGTGAATATTACGGTCTCGTCACTCAGTTAGACGAGCAGGTGGGGCGCATTCTTGACGCGCTAAAAAAATCACCGCTCGCCGATAATACGATTGTTATCTACACCGCGGATCATGGTCTGGCGATGGGCAGCCATGGGCTACTGGGCAAACAAAGTATTTATGAGCACAGCATGACGAGCCCACTCATTGTCAGTGGCCCGGGTATTCCCAAAGGGCAATCCAGCAATGTCCAAACCTACATCCATGACCTCTATGCCACCTTGTGTGATCTTGCCAAGATTGAAACCCCGGCCGGGGTCGATGCCATCAGCATCTTGCCCCTGATCCGTGGGGAGAAAGAAAAAATTCATGACTCCATTTTCCTGCCTTACCAGGATAAC
>CBFHPA010000043.1:0-16986 GCA_965657565.1 Oceaniferula sp. | reverse complement strand
TACCGGAAATATCTCTCTGCAGTTGTCAGCGAATGCTAGCACCTAATAACTAGCAGCAGCTCTGAAAAAAGTAAGCTTCATCACATGAAGATCACTTTAAACAATCTTTACCAAGACCCAATAACACCAACTCTACATCGTAGCATTCATCTACTAGGGTGATCAGAGTTCGCTTTTTAAGTTGTATTCAAACTACAGCATACTACGCGCCCTCTGGTGACCATAGCATGGTGGAACCACCCGGTCCCATCCCGAACCCGGAAGTGAAACACTGTTGCGCCGATGGTAGTGGGGCGATAGGCCCTGTGAGAGTAGGTCGTTGCCAGGTCTATGCCCGGCTTTATCGTAACCGATAAAGCCGGGCTTTTTTGTGCCCCCATCCCTCATTCACATTCCATTCAATCTGATGTCAGTTAGACAATTGTGCAGGTGCATAGGATAGACCGAGTTTAAATTCCAAAATATTGGAGACAATAATGTATTAAAAAGGCGTTTAATTGGTTGAAGATGCTATCAAAAGAAGACATTAATAATAACGTCTACTAAAGCTTTTTACCCAAGATCATATAATGAAAACAAGTTCCTGCCAATCTACGCCTACCCTTGCTGATAATAAGATGAAATTGTTGCGTTCAGGGTTCACCTTGCTGGAAATGGTGATTGTTCTGGGCATTATCGCGATGATTATGGGCGGAGCCATTTTTGTCATGAAAAACATCTCAGACAGTGGTGCTATTACTGTTGTGGATGGAGATTTCGCCTCCATTGATAATGCGTTGCAAGCTTATCGAAATAATGCAGGTAATTTTCCTTCTGGTCAACAAGGGCTGAGTGCGCTGGTTGAGAAGCCTAGCTCATCTCCTCGCCCACGCAGATGGATTCAGATTATGGATCAGGTGCCAAAGGATCCATGGGGAAAAGAGTATGCTTACAAATATCCTGGTTCTAAAGATCGCTCTAGGCCTGAGTTGATTTGTTATGGTAAAGATGGTTTGGAGGGTACTGAAGATGATATGTCCAGCCAGGATCCACGCTAAATATGCAGCAAGTTAGTAGCCACATAAACAATCGAAAAGTAAGTGGTTTTACCTTACTTGAGCTTGTGTTTGTGCTGTCGATGATTGCTGTCTTGGTGACATGGGTGACAGTCAGTATTTCCACTGTCGAAACCGAAGATAAATTGCGAGAAGCAGCTGGTAGTATTGAGTTGCTTGCTCAGCGCGGTCTCAATGTTGCCATTACGCAGCAGCGCTCTTATGAGCTTTCTATCACAGCTAATATGGTCTCGCTGGCACCAAAATACGTTTTAGATTCTGAGAGTGGTGGCTGGGTCGATCAAAATGAGCTAGGTGAAGATGAAGCTAGCCGAGAATTTGATGATGTTGTGGCAAACGAGCCTATGGCAACAGATGTTTTATACGAAATCAAACGTTGGCAATCGAGTGAGTGGCTGACTTTAGAAAAGGATAAGCAAATCGTGCTTGGGCTCAGCCCACTTGGATTAATAGAGCCGATCTCGATTCGCTGCAGTATTGGAAGTAGTTGGATAATGCATCAGCTCCATCCGCTTACAGCGGGCATTCGTGACGAAGAAATGAGTATCGAAAAAGAATAAAGATGAATCGTTCAGCTCAATATTCTTATAGGAAGATTCTGAAAGACGGCGCCGATAAGGGCTTTGTATTGCTGGAAATCATTATAGCAATCGGGCTTTTTGCTGCGGTCGCTGTTTCGCTGGTAAAGGCATTGCAAATGACAAGCAAGGCAGCGGTGATGATTCAAGATGGTATGCGCGTTGATAGGGTGCTGAGAAGTGCAATGACAGAGGCTCTTGCTAATCCTTACCTAGAGGAGGGGACGGAAAAAGTAAGTATCACCGAACTGACTGGTGATGACCGATCGTTTTTCTCGGGTGAGATTGAGACGATTGTTGAGCCTATTGAGCTTGAGAACGAGGACGGACAGCTACTACAAAATATGTATCGAATTGCTGTCGTGTTCTATTGGCGAGGTGCTGATGGTGAGTGGCAACAGCAAGAGGCTGAAACTTGGAGGTATAGTAGTTTATACCGCCCATAAATATTTTCTAATCCATGAATCGAACAAGGCATGATCAGAGGCTATATCGAAGCGGCGGTTTCACGCTGTTGGAGATAGTAATCGCTCTTGGCCTTATGGGGATGCTGGTTGGGATGATCTTTCGTGTGGCAAGAACTTCAGTGCAGCTTAGTCAAATAGTTGTAGAGGAACAAAAAGTGACGATGGAGAGGAATGCATTTTTTAATCTGCTCAAACAGCAGTTCGAAAACATGCCCGGTAACGCAATTTTGAGATTGGAAAGCAATGACTCCAGAAATGGCAGTGTCTCTCGCTCTCTATTTACACTGACCTTTCAGGATGTGCCGATGTCTTTTGACTGGGGTGAAGTTCCGATGACAGCAGAAGCTATAGAACTCGTTACCGTAGAGCAGAGAGATGGGTTTGTAGACGTTATTCTGAAATTTTATGATGAGGAACTTCTATCGAATTCTGAGGCAGGAGGTAGTGGCGATATTGATCCCTTTGCTGAAATCACGTTACTAGAAGATTTATGGATGTGTGATTGTGAAGTAGTTGATGGGAATTCAATGGAACAATTTACTGAGTGGGATAACGACAACAAGTTGCCGCTACAGGTAAAGTTCTATTGTCGATTTGAACCCACTTCCGACATTATTCAACAAACGTTTTGGGTGGTTCCGAAACAAAACCCAGAAGTGTTTTTTCGACAGGTGATGCAGCAAAATGAAGAGCAGCCCCAAACCAATCAAGATCAGCGGGACTCTGGTGGTAAGGTGATTGAGATAAATAACCAACAGAAACCTGTCACTCCATCAGGAGGAGAGGGTATCCAGAAGAATTTAATAGATAATAGGAGTGGCGATTCATGATTAATCCAACCAGACATGATGATCTTTGTGCCCGAGTCAATAAATCGGCGGGTGGTCACCCCAGGAGTCTGAAAAAGGGAAGTGCTCTAGTGGCTGTATTCTGGATAATGGCAGTGCTTTCAATGGCTATTTTTGCAGCCGTGAAGGTGGTTTATCATGATGCTGACATTGCAACTTCGCAAATTCATGGTTTTGATGCAATGCTTGCTGCTGAGCGTGGGGTTGCAGTTGCTGTTAATCCCGCGACTAAGCGAGCTGATCCGATCCTCATATGGAGTAATGCCGAGTTGGGGGTTTCCTATCAAGCTCGCATTGAATCGGAAGCCGCTCGCTTTAATATCAATGTGCTCCTGATGCGTAAGGATAAGCAATTATTGACAGATATTTTTACTGATTGGGGTATGGAGTTACTCGACGCACAAATGCTTGTCGACAATCTGATTGATTGGGTTGATCCGGGAGATCTGACCGAGCTGAATGGTGCTGAAATAGATTGGTATGAGGACCAAGGACGACCTAATCACCCCTTTAACAGACCTTTTTATAGTCTTAATGAAATGCGCTTAGTTAAGGATATGAGTCTTCTGGAGGAGTTAAAGCCTGATTGGAAGAAGTGGTTTACTATATGGAGTAATGGCAAACTCGACATCCATGAGGCAAGGGCTGAGCTGATTGCTGCCGCTGCAGAGGTCTCGATTGATGATGCTGCAAATTTGGTTGATTACGTGCTCGGGCCGGACCAAGAGAGGAATACAGAGGATGATCAGCGTTTTCAGAATTTGACTGAGGCTCTCAGTTTGATAGGACTCTCTGACGTGCAGCAGCAAATCGTTTCTCCCAGGTTAACAGTTGAAGATACAACGACGCGCATTGTCAGCGATGGTAGAGCTGGGGGCATAAAAAGAAGAGTTACCTTGGTCTTGAAAAGTCGTACGGGGCAGCCTGTTATTTTGGACCGCAAGGAGCAGATCATTCCCTGAATGAGGGGGCTAAAAATAACGAGATACATGAGTAACAAAAAGAGTAGTCATTTGCTGATTCCGGGCCCAGAAGGCTGGGAGATATGGACCACTGACGCTGATGATCAACTTCAGAGTGTGCTTGATGATGGCCCGTTGCTTGTATCTGAGATTACAGATATGCCGTCCGCTAAACTTGTAATGGGATTTCCCGTTCGCGAAGCCTTGGCTGTGCCCTTCAAAGCGAACACTGATGATGATGCTATATTTGATGATCTTGCGTCCATGCATTTGGAAAAGTCAGGCATTAGACCGGAAGAAAATGCAGGTAGGTTGACTGATTGTTTCTCAGTAGAGCAGGGTGAGGGGCAATCAACGTTGTTGGCTGTTGTCTTATCAGCGCCTGAACCGGGTGGTTTACCATCCCCCTTGCCCGATGCTTTTGACATATCGGCTCGTTTTTTTCCCATGGCAGAAAATGCCATTACGCTTTGGCGTGAGTTGGGACGCTGGGTGTTTGCAGTGAGTAGCCATGGCAAGCTAACCTATTTCCAGTCGCTGTCTGGTAGCAGGCTCAGTGGGGAGACAATTCGAGATGTTTACTTGGCGCTTACTCAGTTGGGATTACAGGGTGTAAATCTTGAATTAAGTAAGGCGGTTGTTTGGACCTCAGGTTCAGCGTCTGACCCAAGTGATGATGAGGTAAAAGCATTTGGTCGCCAGTTAGGCGCTGAGGTGACAGTAGGTCCTAAGCCTGCCCCTCAAATGCCAGAGTCTATCAGCAAGCTCATTCCTGCAGATGCACGCAGTGAAAAGCGGGTCAGAGAAATAAGAAAAAAGAGGAACGTGCTGATCGCAGCGGTCTTAGTTCTTTATGTCGGACTGGCTACCTATTTTGGTTATCAATATATTGAGTTAGATTCATCTTTGAAGAAGCAAGATGAGTTGACTAGGGAGATTCGAGTAAAACATTCTGAAATAGCCTTATTCAATGCCGACTGGCAGCAGTTGGCTGCTGTAGTGGACAGCCAGCGATGGCCGCTCCAGCTTTTATACAGAGTGGCGACGATTATCCCGCCATCTCAAGATCTACGATTCAAGGTCTTTGAGGCTAGTCGTGAGCGGGTAGTGATTCGTGGTGAATCTTCTGATTTGAAAGCTACGAGCAGCTATGCTGAGAAAATCAGGCGTGCGCTAAAAGATTACGAATGGTCGCTGCCACCTGCAGAGGATGATCGTAAAACAGAGCGCTGGAAATTTAACTATGAAGGTAAATTGAAAGAAGATCAGAAGTTATGAATGCACGTGAGAAAAACCTTATTTGTTTGCTCTTCGGTGTGGCTTTTCTGGTCATCAATATTTTCTTGTTCACGTCATTTAAGTCGGCAATGCAAAAAAAACGCAGTCAGCTCGATGCTGGTGCGAAAAAGCTCGAGCTCATGGAGCAAGACCTAGTTACTTGGGCATCAAAAGCCGATGACGTTGAGTGGTTGGCAAACAATCAGCCGCCAGTTGGAGTTCATGGGAACATAGGGGCAGAGCTCGCAGCTTATACAGAAGAGGTGGCAAAACGTCATGGTGTCGTTTTATCCCAGCGCCCGAGCCCGCAACGTGCCGACATGGAGGAAGTCGGAGCTTACCGCAGTGCGCGCGCCAAAGTGAAGGCCAACGCAATGGACAGCCAGCTTTATAAGTGGCTGAGCGATTTACAAGAGCCCAGACTCAGTCGCTCTATTACTTTTCTTCGAATCAGCCCGCAACGCGACGATCCCACCCGTGTGGATTGTGAACTCGAAATTACTCAATGGTTTCAGCCTGAAATGGAGCAAGAGCCAATTGCAGCAGAGTAATGATGAGCACAGCCCCTTTTTTGAATGATATGCAGATTAAACAAACAATTTACTGACAATCAGGCATTATTTAAGTTATACAGTTATCAGTCATTCAATGCGCAACACATCATCTATCCTATGTCGTATGACGGTCCTTATGGGCTTATTACTTGTCGATGTGTCACTCGCTGCTCCGCCCCGTAAACCTAGCGTGTCACAATTTAATATTTTGGTTTCACGCTCGCCTTTCACAATTAGGCCTACATCGACTGGTTCTCAAGCACTGTCGCCTCTTGAAAAAGATTGGATGTTGGGTAGTATTCGACCCAATGTCGGGAGTGAAGGATGGTCGGTTACCCTCATTCATAAAAAGGATCGCAAAAAGAGGGTGCGTTTTTTGCCTGGATTTCCAGCGGGTGGGTTTGAATTGCTTGAAGTTGAGCAGAATACTTCCGACCCAGTGGCTTCGCAAGTGAAGGTTCGCCAAGGAAGCCAGACAGCATGGATTGGTTATGACGAGAATCTTATTCGATTGAGGTCAGCAGCTCCCAGTCAGACTAAAAGTATCAAACAACCTGCGAAATCGAGACAGATCGTGAAACCAGCGACTCCCAGTAAGGGAGGGGTGGTTCGCCCGGTCCGCACCAGATACACGCCGAAGACAGCAAAGCCCTAAGTCGATTTTCCAAACGAATGTTCTCCATTAAGATCATCTCATCTCTCTTTATTTGCATCGCCCTGATGGGGACGTTGCATGCTCAAGATGCAGGTCCGGATAAAGCGCCAGCAAATCCTTCGCAGGTGGGAGCGCCAAAACCGCCAAAAGTTCCTGCTAACCCAGTTCAGGCTGTGCGACCAGTTGAGCCAGTCAAGCCGAGGTCAATTGAGGCACGTAAGATTGTTCCAAAAATGGATGTCACGAGTGGCCCTCAGGCGATGGCTGCTAAAAAAGGGGAGATTATTGATGGTAGTAACTGGGACGATCAAGATGTAGCAGATGAGTATAGCAAGTATACAGGTCAGCGTGTGCTGCTAAGCTCAGCGACACAGGATCTTGAAATAAGATTTTTTCAGCGCGGACCTCTGACGAATGCGGAAGCTGCCAGCCTACTCGTTAAGGTATTAGGAATGGAAGGCTATGTCTTTGTTCCCAGTGGTGTGAATGAAGTCAAGTTGCTGCCAAAGGCTCAGGGAAATGGTGCTAATGGTCCTGCAGAGCTTGAGGATATCATCGATGATGCAGCTGACATTCCTGAGGGTGATGATTACATATCATACTTTATGAAGTTAAACTTCATAAAGCCAGAGGAGGCGGTGAGAACATTCACTCAGAGCATTCATGGTTTGGGGCCTGGTGCGAAGATTGCGGCAGTGCCTAATGCATCAGCTATTTTGATCACAGGGAAGGCGACGTTTGTCCGGAAACTGATCAACCAACAAAGATATATCGATGTGCCTACGGGTAATGTCGCGACTGCTTGGGTAGAGCTCAAATATGCTGACTCTGAGGATATTGCCGCCACACTTAACGAAATCATGAATGCCCAGCAGCAAAGTGATACCACGGCAGGTGTAACGAAAGTGGGTGCTGGCAATGCAAAAGCTGGAGCTCCAGCAAATACAGCCAATGCCTCGGTTTCGGCTGCTGGTGAGGAGATCCCGGTGCAGATCGTGCCCGATCCTCGTTTGAATAAAATTTTCATTATGGGTAGGCCTGTAGATATTGTTTTTGTCGAGGGCCTTGTAAGGCAATTCGATGCCCCGCCGAACCGAAATTCTTTTTATAAACGTAAGTTGCGCTTCATCATTGCCAGTGACTTTCTGCAAATAGCAGCTGATGCTTTAGAGGCTCATACTGGCAATGGTAATGACTCTCAAAATCGGCAGGGGAATGCGCGGCAAAACCAGCAACGTAGCCAGTCTGGTCGTCCATCCAATAATAGTGATAGGGGTGGCTCACGTAATGGAGGTGTTGAATCTGTCGAGGAGTTCAATGTTAGCGATGTGCCCGAGTCGATCGTTGTTGGCAAGACGTTTATCGTTGCTGACAACTTGGCTAATAGCATCCTTGTGCAAGGCCCCCCAGAAAGTGTGCGCATCGTGACGGAGCTTGTCGATAAGCTCGACGGGCGCCCTCAGCAGGTGATGATTTCGACTGTCTTTGGAGAAGCGTCCTTGGGTAATGGGACAGACATTGGCGTCAGTCTTGGCGCTGTCGCGCGAGGTGGAGATAGAGACGCGGCTGGCTCAACGGGAGGAGGAGGCCCCTTGCCCACGTTTGCTGAGTTACTCTCAAACGTAGGTTTAAATACCGCCGTGGTCGACGACTTTGCCCGGGGTTTGAATGTTTATGGTAGAATCAACGATTTTACTGGTGTTATTCGAGCGCTAGAGAGCAGCTCGGATTTCAAGGTGCTATCTCGGCCAACGGTTTACACAGCTAATAATCGAAAAGCTGTCATTTCCTCAGGAAGTAGTATTGCTGTTCCGACCAACCAGTTTAACAGTGGCACAACAGGTCAGAGTACTAATATCGAATACAGGGACGTGCTGCTGCGGTTCGAGGTTGTTCCACTCATCAACTCCGAAGATGAGGTTACCTTACGCATTTCATTGATTAACGACACGGTGGGTGAGGATCAAACGATAGGTGATTTGACTGTGCCTACCATCGGCACTGAAACTGTGACGACCACGGTAACTGTTAAAAACAACACGACGGTGGTTATTGGCGGATTAGTCACTGAGGTAGAGCGTAATTCTAAAAGTGGTGTTCCGGTGCTGAGCAGAATCCCAGGTATTGGCAGGCTATTCAGCCGTACGAGAAAGAGTGTAGAGCGTCGAGAGTTGCTGGTGTTTATTCAGCCCAAAATTGTGGGTGGTAACACCAGTCAGTCAGATGTGCAAGAGGACATGGAACGGCGCTATGATGTTGCTCCCTCAGCCCGCGAGTTTGCTGATGGCGTGCTTCCCCCGAAGCCGACTAATAGCCCCAGCCCAAGTGGGAATTCACAGCCGCCGAAAACAAAGTCAATCCCTTCGGCCTCTGAGCGCCCAAACATTAAGTATCCGACGAGAAGGTAGTGCTAAGCAGCAAGCTCTGGTCTGTTTATTAAGCGAGCAGGTCTCTACAATGCATAACAGTTGACAGTGAAAAAGGCTTGAAGCTCAACTTCGTAGATCATGAATCGTGTAGCAGTTATTAATGTGGTTGGTCTTACCAAAGGTTTGATCAGTGATAAGACACCTGCTATCAAAGCGTTTGCTGAGAGTCGTGAGCTAAGTTCGTTCGCGCCTGTCTTCCCAGCCGTGACCTGCTCGGCGCAATCGACCTATCTGACTGGTACGGATATTGGAGAGCACGGCATTGTTGGCAATGGGTGGTATGACCGAGAATTCTCTGAGCTCAGATTTTGGAAGCAGAGCAATCACCAGGTACATGGGGAGAAAATTTGGGACAAAATGAAGAGAACCCACGAAGCTGCCAAGTGTGCAAATATGTTTTGGTGGTATAATATGTATTCGACTGCAGATTTTACGGCCACCCCACGGCCGATGTATCCAGCTGATGGCAGCAAGGTTTTTGACATTCATACTCAGCCGATGGGTATGAGAGAGAGTATCAAAGCCGATTTGGGTGACTTTCCATTTCCTGCCTTCTGGGGGCCTGCGGCCGGTATTCAATCATCACGGTGGATTGCTGAGTCTGCTAAGTGGATTGAAACGGCGGAGCAACCGGATCTAAATCTAGTGTATCTGCCGCATCTTGATTATTGCTTACAGAAGTATGGGCCGAATGCGCCAGAGGTAGTGCCTGAATTAGAGGCGATTGATCAGGTGGTTGGAGATTTAGTAGCTTTTTATGAGGCTCTGAACATCGATGTGGTTGTATTGTCTGAATATGGTATCTCTGAGGTGAATCGTGCGGTTCACCTGAATAGAGAGTTTCGCCAGAGAGGATGGATTCAGGTGAAAGACGAGCTAGGTTTAGAGACCCTTGATTGTGGCAGTTGTCGCGCATTTGCTGTGGCTGATCACCAAGTCGCTCATGTCTACATCAATGATGTAACCATACGTGATGAAGTGATGGAGCTTTTGAATGGCCTAGAAGGGGTCGAAGAAGTCAGGGTGCCCAGTGATATTTGGGGTGAGGGAATTGCAACAGAGAGGGCAGGGGATTTAATCGCTATTTCCACAAGTGATGCATGGTTTACCTATTACTATTGGGAAGATGATGATAAGGCGCCTGACTTTGCACGCTGTGTCGATATTCACCGTAAACCTGGGTATGACCCTGTTGAGTTGTTCATCGATCCTGAGCTTACTTTCGCAAAAGTAAAAATTGCATCTTTTCTGCTGAAGAAAAAGTTAGGCCTGCGTGCGCTCCTTGATGTGATTCCTCTGGATGCGAGTCTCATAAAGGGCTCCCATGGTAGAGATCGTGTTCCTGAGTCTGAGCAGCCGGTATTCATCGCTAATAAGGTAACTGTATCTTCTGCTATGGAGGTGAATGACGCTATCCATGCCATGGTCCGCGGTGACCATAATGAGATTTGAATTATTTACAGACAATTATCTGCATGTCGGGCATTATAAGGGTGGATGGTTAATTCTTTAAATCCGCATTCCCGAGTATGGAAAGAATGGGTCAGGGAGCATAGCTCTCGGCTTTATGTCTATGCGCGTCAGCGGAGTCATAGCCGGCAAGATGCTGAGGACATCATACAAGATGCTCTTATTCGACTGTGGGGCTACCAAGAAGAACGAGGTTTTGTAGCGCCGGATTTGCCACTAGCGTATTCAGTGTTGCGCTTTGTGGCGATGGACCATGCTAAAAAAGTGGGTCGTAAAAAACGCAAGGAGGAAGCAGTGATCTACCTTCATGACCAAGAGGACTATTGGCTTGATACTAATGCGGAGGATGATGAGGAGGCTCTTTTGCTCAGGCAGGCAGTTGAAAAGCTGGGGGGGAAACTTCGTGAAGTGGTGACATTGAAAATTTGGGGAGGCTTAACTTTTAGTCAAATCGCGGACGCTCTGACTATTTCTCCAAACACCGCAGCATCACGATACCGCTATGCTCTGGAACAGTTAGAGCGACAATTGGAAACACTCAAACAAGAACGTCTAGGTTAACATGTCTGATATACAATCAATCGAAAATAAATTATCCGAGCTGATACCGTCATCTGTAAGTCAGCAAGGCTTGGATCAAATGGATATGGTAATAGAGCGCCTATCTCAAGAAGCGGTTGGCACTCACACTGGTGATGATGTAGCTGGCGCGCAATCTGCGAGTATGGAGGCGCAGTGGCGTAGTTTGGCTCAATGGCGTATTGCTGCTGTATTGGCTATATTGGTGATAAGCTCGCTTAGCTTGGCAACCGTCACAGGTGTAATTGAGGTTTCTCTAAAGACAGCTTCAACAGAGTCCATTGATCAATCCAAGCCATCTTTGGAGCCTGTGGTCAACCGACCTGTGGTATTGAGTGCTGATTCCTCGCTCTCTATCAGTGATGATCAGGGGACAGCCACACTGACTTATAAAGAAGATAAGCCCTGGCTTCGCATTGAATCTGCTGAGGGTCATGCAACTTATGACGGCTATATTCACAATAGAGAGAGCGACGTTAATGTACCTGCTGCTTGGCGTAATCGCATCAATGTGGATGAGCAATCTGTTGAAATTAGTGTAAGTGAACAGTCTATTGAAAAATCTACAGACGGTAGCAAACGAGTGAGGATACGATACGTGCCCAATTTTAATCGTGCTCACGCCGGCAATTAAGATGATTGATGTCAGATACATGGGTATAACACGAGTTGATTGATTGCTGCGGCTGCAAGAATTAGGTTGCTATTTGTCCTATCATTTTCAATGCTGTGGACATGCACCCAGATGTAGCGAAGCTTGTTGAAGCGGGACGTATCCCGCAGCCTGTTGGCGAAAGATTATCGGAAATTTCACCAGGAAATTTCTGCACACACAAGAACTGGGGCGCGGGTAAAGTGAAGAGCTGGGACTTGTCCCGAGCTAAGGTAGTTATAGATTTCGAAAAGCAACCAGATCAAGAGATGGCGCTTCAGTTTGCCATTCAAAAAACGGAGCCTCTTGATGCGGAACATTTCAGCGCGCGTAAGCTTGAAAATATCGATGAGCTCAGAGATCTGGTGAAAAATAATCCAGCTGAGCTAGTAAAGCGCACGCTTGAAAGTCATGGTGGAAGCATGATGCTAGATCAATTGGACCGCGAGTTGAGTGGCAGTGTCGTGCCAACGGAAGATTACAAGAAATGGTGGGACAAGGCGAAAAAGGCAATGCGTGAAAGCCACATCTTTTCAGTTCCTAGCAAGCGTACAGACCCGCTTGTGTTACGCGCTGAGTCGGCAAGCCCCGCGGCAATGCTTATTGCTGATTTTACCGATACCCGTGACCCGAAAGCTAAGGTCAAAGCGCTTGAAAATATTCGTAAAAATCTCGCGGTTTTCAAAGAGGACGATGCTCCGTTGGTGACTTTGATCGATGATATTAACAGCTTTTGCTCTAAAGGCCGCAAGCTACATCTGACTCTTGTCCTCGAGTTTCTTGTCGCGCGCGATGAGATTATTGATAAGTTTGATGGCATCGACCTTGCCGACAGTGACCTGCGCCTCGCAGATGTACTTACGACTGAGGAGGAACGTTTGGTTGAGAATTTGAAAGGGAGATCAGCCGCAACCCAACGCAGTATCTTTCAGAGCTTTCCGGATGCATTTGGAGATGCGTGGACAGATAAGCTACTATCAGTGTTTGACGCCGTTGGTTCGCGTGGTGTCACCGAAATTGCCAAATACCTCCAAGAAAGTGGGGCAGATGAGCAATTTGAACAACATTTGAGGAAGGCGATTGCCAATCGCAGTCTTGGACCTGATGCGTTGATCTGGATATGCCGTGAGCGCGAGAAATCTGCGGCGGTTGTCTTTTCTTTTGAAACCGGCAATTCTATTTTGAACCTACTCGACCGTGATCATGTTTCTGATGGTCCCAGCAAGAGCGCAAGACTGCGCACTTTGTTGATGAATGATAAGACGCTTATTGCTGATTTGCTTACGGATGCGGAGGAAGCTGAGGCCAGGCAGTTTGGCCGCAAGCTCTACAACAGCCCAGTATTCACCGACCTCGATCGCAAGTCTCTGATGGCACGTGTTATTAAGGCATGTCCTGCGACACAAGACTTGGTAACGGGTGAGTTTGAGAAGAAAGTTGAAGGTGTGATCTCCTCACATGCAAGCATCGAGAAACGCAAAAAAGACCTCGATGAAGTGATTAAGGTAAAAATCCCTGAAAACACCAAAGAAATTGCAGTCGCCAGATCTTACGGTGACCTCCGAGAAAACTTTGAATTTAAAGCGGCTAAGCAAATGCAGGCGGTCCTCATGCGACGCAAATCACAGCTGGAAAAAGAGCTGGTACATGTGCAAGCAACTGATTTTAAGAACGCAGATACCTCCGCCGTAAACATTGGCACGGTGGTTCAGCTGGAAGATGATGCTGGTAAGGCAGTATGCTACACTATTCTTGGAGCGTGGGACTCTATCCCGGAGGATAACACTGTTTCATATCTTTCCGATATCGGAATTACCTTGGTTGGAGCAAAAGTGGGAGACCGACTTGAGGTGCGTGATATGGAAACTGAGAAAAATCGGTTCCTCACCATCAAGAGCATTGATTCCTACTGCTAAAAATCTCTATTGCTAGAATTTTCAAACAATCCTTAAACAAATATTGAACATGTCAGATACGACAATTACCAACATTATTGGCCGCGAGATTATTGATTCTCGTGGAAATCCCACTGTAGAAGTGGATGTGCACCTTGCGGGGGGTGGCTTTGGCCGCGCAGCAGTGCCGTCTGGAGCATCTACGGGAGAGCATGAAGCCTGTGAGCTTCGTGATGAAGACTCACAACGCTATCTTGGCAAAGGAGTGCTGAAGGCTGTGTCTAACGTCAATGAGCAGATTGCACCTGCTCTTCTTGGACAAGACGCTACCGATCAGACCTTTATTGACAAAACGATGATTCAGTTAGACGGAACGCCTAATAAGAAAAACCTAGGAGCAAATGCCATTCTTGGTGTTTCACTTGCTACAGCTCGTGCTGCCGCAGCGGCTTCTGGTTTGCCTTTGTATAAGTATTTGGGTGGTCCTAACTCAAAAACTTTACCTGTGCCAATGATGAACATCATCAACGGTGGCTCTCATTCTGATGCTCCGATCGCATTCCAAGAATTCATGATTCGTCCTGTCGGTGCTCCCAGCTTCAAGGAGGCTATCCGCATGGGTGCTGAAGTATTTCATAACTTAAAGAAAGTTCTTCATGATCGTGGTCTCAGCACTGCTGTGGGTGACGAGGGTGGGTTTGCTCCCACTTTTGAAGGCACCGAGGATGCGCTTGATACCGTATCTCAAGCAGTAGAGAAAGCTGGCTACAAGGTAGGCGAGGATATTACATTTGCTTTGGACTGTGCATCCTCTGAATTTTTCGAGAATGGTGTTTACGATTACACTAAGTTCGAAGGTGAAAGCGGCGCCAAACGTAACTCGGAAGAGCAGGCAGCTTACCTTGCTGAGCTCTGCGAAAAATATCCCATTGATTCGATCGAGGACGGATGCGACGAAAACGACTGGGAAGGTTGGAAGATTCTCACCGATAAGATCGGTGACAAGGTTCAGCTTGTCGGCGATGACCTTTTTGTGACCAACGTTGATTTCTTGCAGAAGGGTATCGATCTTGGTGTAGGTAATTCGATTCTGATCAAAGTGAATCAAATTGGAACCCTCACTGAGACTCTTGATGCTATCGAGCTAGGTAAAGTTAACGGCTATAACTCGGTTATTTCTCATCGTTCTGGTGAGACTGAGGATAGCACGATTGCTCACATTGCTGTAGCTACCAATGCAGGTCAGATCAAGACAGGTTCGATGAGCCGATCAGATCGAATCGCTAAATATAACCAGTTGCTTCGCATTGAGGAGGCACTTTGCGAGGAGGCTATCTACGGCTGCTAGCCCCGCAGAGTTTGACACTCTGCTTGTCATTTATATCTCAGACCTCTGCTCGTATGGGCAGGGGTCTTTTGTTTGGGGCCAAATGTTGCGGAAAATGCGGAACATATATCCGTATTTAAAAGCCTATCATGGCGACGATCTCATCACGACTGTAGATTGAAGGGTCATCTGCTGCGGCACTCAGACTTTCCTCGATAATGAGCTCGTTGAACGTATTCGTGACGGAACTTTCAAGCCTTGTATCGGTAGACTGCGCGGTAACGTGTGCAGGATTCGTTGAATCGTGCCCAGGCCACGTCAAAATGGCGGTGAGGGCCAACAGAGCTAAGCATACGGTGATGCTTACTGTTTTGGCTGTGAAGCAGATCTTAAAGAAGCTGGAGAGAGGAGATAAGGCTGAAGCTTGAAGTCTTGCCTCTCTGACTGTATCGCGAGCAAAAAAAGCACTAGGTTGTTTGTGGGACACATTTTCTAGTAACTGCCACAAAGGATCCTGAGACTCATCTTGTGGAGTTTCTGACTCTTTATGATCTGATGGCATAATCGGCATTGTAACATATAAACCCCCAATGTGGTCATTGGTTGCATTTTTTTTCTAAAACTAGACACCGCGTTTACTGCCCCAGAGCTGAATGTGAAGCCGGTCGCTGAACCGAAACCCCTGATCACGGCATATTTCAGCAAGCCAAGTGCGGCGATCTCTGAGAGTGGACTCGTCTCTGCCTTCGGGCATCAATAAAACGCGATCACGGGGTAGGTTGTGATTGTTGATGATTTGGCTAACCTCGGCCAGATCGGCATCCGATGATACGACGAATTTAAACCATGCTTTTTTAGATGTGGCAAAATAGGCTAAAGCTTCATTGCTAATACGTAAGTTGGAGGCATTACCAGAATTAGCTAATTTGGGTGATACATTATATTGTTGAATCAGGGCATCCAGTTCTAAGCTTGGTGAGAGAGTTCCATTGGTTTCTATCTCAAATTGATAGTCAGGATCTTTATTGAGCAAATGCTTAATGAGGGACTGCCATGCAAGGTCCTGCAGGAGTGGCTCTCCACCAGTGATGATGATGCGAGAGCAGGGGAAGCTGGCTATTTTTGCTGCTACCTCACTCGTATTCATCTCAATCAGGTAATCTTCTTTTTTGAATTTTTGATAATTAGCGTCTGTGTCTTTTTCGTGTTTCCATGGAGTTTTTTCCCAATTCCATGTGTAGTCAGTGTCGCACCAAACACAGTGAAGGTTACATAATGAGGCCCTGACAAAAATAGAGGGTATGCCCATACTCACGCCTTCCCCTTGAATGCTGTGAAATATCTCCGCCTCGCCGTTTAGACGAGCTAGTTTGATTGTTTCTGTTGCCATGGAGTTAGTTGAGATGGGCGAAGCCAATATACAAGTTAAGGTGGTAAAGTGAAATGTGTTGGCTGAGATGAACTGTGTAGATGCTAGATCTAATCTATAGAGGAGCAAGTAATTTGATAGCGCTTGAGTGCGTGCTTATGCTATGGAATGGCCATGAGCATTATAACACGCCGGGGTGATGATGGCCAAACCGACTTAATGTATGGCGGCCGAACACCAAAGGTTTCAGCTGAAGTGGTGGCATGTGGCGCGGTTGATGAGTTAAACTCGTCACTCGGTTTGGTGCGTGTATCTGGGGTTGCGGACCAAATCACTGAACAAATTGACACCATACAAGGGCACTTGGTAGCGCTGATGGGTTTGCTCTCAGTTCCTGCCGACAATCGGGAAAAGTATCTTGCCGATGGTTACCCCAGCGTCAGTCAAGTGGATGTTGACTGGCTGGAGTCGATTGCTGTTGATATGCCGACTAAATTCACGGGCTGGGCACGTCCAGGAGCTAGCGGCAATCTCGGTGCTGCTCATATGGATGTTGCGCGCACGGTTTGTCGCCGTGCAGAGTTGTCAGCATGGGCACTTGGCGATCAAAGCCCCGTCCTTGCTTGTAGGTATCTAAATAGACTGTCTGATATTTTATGGCTTTGGGCTCGTAAGCTTGAAGCTGATGATGGACTAAATGAAGAGTAAGTGATCTAATTGACAGTTGGCGTCATAACATAGAGGCCTCTTGTTACTTGGTAGGCATCATCAGCATCCATTGTTTTAAATTCGTGGCCAGCTCCCCATGAGTCAGTGAAGACTATTTCGTTTTTTGCTTTGTTGTAGCCATGAATCATTCTCATGTGGC
>CBFHPA010000042.1:0-18003 GCA_965657565.1 Oceaniferula sp. | reverse complement strand
ATGCCGCGGCACTACCAGACCTGCTCCGCATTCAAGGATCGGCTGGTATTGGCAAGCATTGACAAAGGCGGTAGCTTAAACTTCATGCCCTCAGCATGCATTGATCTTTACATCGTGTAGTCGTGCCCCTAGGACAGTTCTCTACCCAATCCAATTTTATGTCAGAAGAATCTCTCCCATCGGAAGCTCCCAACGAGCAGCCGAGCCCCAACCCCGCCGCTCAATCCGCCGCTCAACCTGCCAAGCGGGCAAATAAAAGCTCAGAGCAAAAAACTGATCATGCCGACAGTAAGCAGGCTGAGGCAAGTGAAGCCAACGCAGAGCAGCGCCCAGCCATTAAACGCAATGTGCGCGGGACAAAAAAAACCGCTGCAAAAAAAGAAGGCAATTCCGAGGCTAAGAAAGATAAGCGCAAAGAGGACAGCGCCGAAGAAGGCAAGCCATCAAAAAAAAGTAAGCCCTCTCAGTCAACGGGCCGTGAGCGCGAACGTGGCCGCGGTCGCGGGCGCCAGAGCAAGTCACAAGTGGATGAAGCGAAGGTCAAGCTTGATGATAAAAAAGTAGCCCAGCGCGCTTGGAAAATTTTCTTAGGTGAAGTGGGGGAGGAAGGTCTTGCTTTGATCGCGGATAAAGATGCGCGTGAGCTTGCTCGTCGCAGTTTGCGAGTTGCGGAAATTTATTCCCAAGAGGAAGCCACTCTCTATAAGAAGTCTAAGTAAGACCTTGCTGAGTGCTCACTCACTCCAAGCGCCATCAATCTCGTCTTGCGTCAGTGCGCGGTAATTGCCGGGGTTGAGGTCCTGATCAAGATGGATAGAGCCGACGCTAAGTCGATGCAGTGAAGTCACGCGATTGCCTACGGCGTGAAACATACGCTTAATTTGGTGATAGCGACCCTCGTAAATAGTAACCTTGGCTGATTGATCAGAGAGGACTTCTAATTCTGCGGGTTGGGTGGTCAGGTTTTCATAAGCAAAGTAAATACCTTGTTGAAAATATTCTGTGGTCTTCTCGTGAATTGGCTCGGCCGTAGTGACTTGATACACTTTAGCCACATGTTCCTTAGGTTCGGTGAGGCGACGCGACCACTTGCCATCATTGGTCAGAAGGAGTAGGCCCGTGCTGGCGCGATCAAGCCGGCCCGCTATATGTAGGGCGTCACTCGTATCGATGAGCTCCATGACGGTCGGGTGTTCATGATCGATGGTAGCACTGAGATAGCCTGCGGGTTTATTAAGCATCAAGTAGACTGGTACCCGATGATTTAAAATAACCTCATCGAGAGTGACTTTGCTGAAGTCTCCGACTTGTCGCTGCCCGTCACGTTCTTGTTCACCATCAACACAGACCCTGCCAGAGGCAATGATGCGCCGCACCTCATATTTGCCATGTGGGGTATGATGATAAAGAAAGCGGGAGAGTTTCATTAGTTCACCAATGACTATTTATTCAATCCATTAGTAGCTTACCATGCTTGTATTTGGCAAAAGAAATATGTTGCTGATAAAGAATGGGTTGAAAAACCAAGGGTTTTGGTTTGATATATAGCAGCTCGCATAATGCCAAAATACAGTAATCAATATTCTTAATGATGAAAAATAGATCAATATTAATAGTTCTGGGGATCAGCGTAATCATGACTGCTTGCACACCAACGGGTGTCAACCAGCCATCCAGCGGCACTAGCTCAGGCTCTAATCGAGATGAATCAATGGTATGGAGCAAGGTGCCAGAGACCGCCAATATGGTTGGCGATATGCGTGAGGTCATGAAAGCCAAGGTAGGAGATCGTGATGTCGTGGCTGTATTACAATGGCGCCCATATAATGGCCGCCAAGATGCACTACAGACGACATGGTATGGCGATATGGATTCACCGCCGCCAACCTATGTAGCGGAGTCTTTGCTGATTTCTGTGAACGGCAGAGGCTTGATGGTGCCCAGTGCTCAAACTCGTTATCTCTGCTCTCAATGGATGAATAGTAATCCACGGCTTGGATTGTATTTGAGGGGCTCAAATCTCTGTATTTATATCACGGTGGGAGATGATTCAGACGCTTGGTGCGCAAGTTACATCGTTAATCCGGAAACGGGGGCGCTGGTGTCACACAATGTGGAACGGGCTTCGAAATTCCACCGGAGGACAAAACTGCGCTAGTGGCAAAACGGTCCCCAACAAAATTTGAACAGCAGGTCTATGAGGCCGTTCAAGCTGTTCCTCTTGGTAAGGTAGTGACCTACTCGATCTTGGCGAATCTACTAAATTGTGGTTCAGCCCAAGCAATTGGCCAAGCATTGAAGAGAAACCCCTCGGCACCTACCGTACCATGTCACCGAGTGATTCGGGCAGACTTAAGTATAGGGGGTTATTTTGGTGCAGTAGAAGGTAAACAGCTTGAGCATAAGCGGTCCTTGCTAAACGCGGAGGGAGTCGAATTTGACCAACGCGGTCAGCTCATCGATGAGAGCAGGATCTGGCAGCCTCTATCAGCCGATAGCTAGTGATAAATGTGGGACTCAGCGTAAACCAACAGCTGAGCGAACGCGGTCAAGTACCTTGGTTGACTCGGCCCGGGCTTTTTGGGCTCCGTTGGCTATCACCTCGTTGACATAGTCGAGGTTGTTTTCTAACTCTTCGCGCTTTTGTCTGACGGGCGCAAAAAACTCCCAGTAGCTATCAAACACACGTTGCTTGAAGTCGCCATAGCCGAAACCGCCAGCCTCATGGTCAGCAACCATTTGCTGCACAGCGGCTTCATCAGCAAACAGCTTGTAAAGGGCGATGACGGTGGAATCTTGAGTAGATTTTGGGTCCTCTACTGGAGTGGAGTCGGTAACGATACGCATGATCGATTTGCGGATCGCCTTTTTGCCACCGTCGAGAGGGATGGTATTGTTATAGCTCTTTGACATTTTCTGCCCATCAAGACCTGGAACAACTGCAGTGTGATCAGCAATTTGGGCTTCTGGGATAGTGAGTGTTCCTTCGCCAAAGCGATCGTTGATTTTACCAGCGAGATCACGCGTCATTTCGAGGTGCTGCTTTTGGTCTTTGCCAACAGGTACGAGCTCAGCGTCATAGAGGAGTATGTCCGCCGCCATGAGGGTCGGGTAAGCAAAGAGAGCGTGATTTGGAGAAATGCCCTTGGCGACTTTGTCTTTGTAGGAATGAGCGCGCTCAAGTAGGCCCATCGGACAGACGGTGGATAGTATCCAAGCGAGCTCATTGACTTCAGGGATATCTGACTGCCTGAAAATGGTTGCCTTGGCTGGGTCGAGCCCACAAGCAAGCAAGTCGATGGCAAGATCTTGTATATTATTTCGCAGCGTGTCTGCATCGCTCATGCTGGTCATGGCATGATAGTCGGCAATGAAGTAAAACGCCTCGCCTCGATCTTGAAGCTCAACAGCAGGCTGCATGGCACCAAAGTAGTTGCCGATGTGAAGTTTGCCGCTGGGCTGAATGCCGGTAAGAATACGCATGGGGTTTTTTTAAGGAGAAAGAGTGAAGAATCAATCCTCTATTTACAGGCATCTCATTCCCCGTGCCCAGGTGAGACTGATATGATCGGCACGATTACGTTCCGCAAAACGTCTCGGCGATGATTTCCTCAGGCCTTGGAGGAGCTTCTAGATCAGCGTATTCCGCTTGCTCCGCGTAGGGGTTTTGCAGAGCCTTGGTGAGTCGGTGAAACGGGGAATAGTCGCCCGCGTAGGCGCTTTGAATTGCTTGTTCGACCCGGTGGTTACGTGGAATCACGATGGGGTTGGCTCTTTTCATTGTCGTAAGTATGGTCGCTGCTTGTTGGGCAGGATCGACGGCGTTCCGCCACCGGGCAAACCACGGCAGGAAGGTCTCCTGATTGGTAAACAAGGAGGATAATGCCACGGAGGAATCACCGCTCGCAGCGCGTGTCAGCTGCCGGAAGAAGAGGGTAAAGTCGACCTGCTCGTTAGCAATGAGTGAGAGGCCGTCCTGGATGAGTTCATCGTGCTCGGCCTGGTTCTGGGTGAGCCCAAATTTGGCGCGGAAGCGACTCATGTATTGCTGGCTGAAACACTCGGAAAACCCAGCGAGGGTTTTTTCTGCAATGGCGAGAGATTTTGTTTCATTGGCGTCCAGCAGCGGCAGCAGGGTTTCCGCAAGGCGAGTCAGGTTCCAGAGTGCCATGTTGGGTTGGTTTTCCCAAGAGTAGCGTGCCTGTCGATCGATCGAGCTGAAGACACACTGCGGATGGAAGCCGTCGATGAAGGCGCACGGGCCGTAGTCGATGGTTTCGCCGGAAATGGCTGTATTGTCGGTATTCATCACCCCATGGATAAAGCCGAATGACATCCATTGGGCGATGAGCTCCGCCTGCGCAGTGACGACACATTTTAAAAATGCTTTGTAAGGTGCCGCGGGGTCTGCCGTGGCCAGGCAACTGGGGTAGTGCCGCGCGATGGCGTAATCGGCTAAAATCCGGACGGAATCGGTGTCTTTTTGGGCCGCGAAGTATTGGAATGTGCCCACCCGAATATGGCTTGATGCCACCCGCGTAAATACGGCCCCGGGCAGGGAGCCTTCTTGGCGCAGCACGGACTCACCCGTAGTGACGGCACCGAGCGCTCGCGTTGTGGACACACCTAGTGCCGCCATGGCCTCACTGACAATGTATTCACGGATCACGGGGCCAAGCGCCGCCTTGCCGTCGCCGCCTCTGGAAAAAGGAGTTCTTCCCGATCCCTTGAGCTGGATGTCACGCCGGGTATTCGACTTGTCGTTGACCTCGCCTAATAGGATGGCGCGGCCGTCTCCTAGCTGCGGCACAAAGCCACCGAACTGGTGGCCGGCGTAGGCCTGGGCCAGAGGCTCGGCACCATCGGGGATAAAATTGCCGGCGAGCATGGCAACACCCTCAGGCGATTCCAGCCAATGAGGGTCAATCGAAAGCTCCTCCGCAAGTTTGGAGTTTATCCCGATCAGTTTGGGGGACGGGACGCGGGCAGGGTCCTGTTTGACATAAAAATGCTCCGGCAGCTCAGCATAGGTGTTATCGAAACGGATCTGAGACAGGGCGTCACTCATTACTTCGTCAGTATGATCGTGGGAATCTTAGAATAGCGACTAAAATTTGCATGCCGGTCATTCTAGCGGGTTTGTGAAATTCTGGCCTTGCATGGATGATTAAGAATGATTAAGTAAACCTCTAGCCCCGCTACAGCGCCTTTTCCGACGAAACTCCTCCCCATGGATGAACTAGATTTTACAAGCGGTGATAACACCGATGACGCTATACATGAGCACCAGAACCTTGGTGGCATGTATGCTGACTATTTTCTTGATTACGCAAGTTACGTAATCATGGAGCGTGCAGTGCCTCACCTTGGTGATGGTTTGAAGCCGGTGCAGCGCCGGATTCTGCACTCGATGAAAGAGCTGGAGGATGGTCGATATAACAAGGTGGCCAATGTGGTCGGCAATACGATGAAGTACCACCCTCACGGGGATACATCTATTGGGGACGCGATGGTGCAGCTTGGCCAAAAAGAGCTGCTCATTGATACCCAAGGTAACTGGGGGAATGTGCTGACCGGAGATAAAGCGGCAGCGCCTCGATACATTGAGGCACGGTTAACCCCTTTTGCACTTGAGGTGGCATTCAATCCAAAAACCACGGAGTGGTCACGTAGCTATGACGGGCGAAATAAAGAGCCGGTCACTTTGCCTTTGAAGTTCCCATTGCTTCTCGCCCAAGGCGTAGAGGGTATTGCGGTTGGTCTTGCGTGTAAAATGTTGCCCCACAACTTTATCGAACTTCTCGAGGCGAGTATCGAGGCGCTGCGCAAAAACCCATTCGAATTACTACCCGACTTTGCAACTGGAGGCATAATGGATGCCAGTAATTACAATGAGGGGCTTCGCGGAGGAAAAATACGAGTCCGTGCCAAGGTCGAAATTGAAAAAAAACGTATCTTACGTATTACCGAGGTCCCTTATGGGGTCACAACCGGCAGCTTGATGGACAACATTGTTGCCGCTAACGAGAAGGGTAAGATTAAGATCTCTAAGGTCGTGGACAACACCGCAGCAAAAGCCGATATATTGGTGCACTTACCGGCGGGGGCGGATCCGGAAATGACCCGCGATTCTCTCTACGCTTTCACAGATTGTGAGGTGTCGATTTCACCGAATGCCTGTGTGATTCACGATGGTAAGCCGCGATTCATGGGGGTTAGCGAAATGCTCAAGCACAGCGCAAAACAAACCAAGCAGCTACTTAAGATGGAGCTTGAGATTCGCTTGGGTGAGCTTCAGGAAAAATGGCATTTTTCATCTCTGGAGAAAATCTTTATCGAAAATCGTATCTACCGAGACATTGAAGAGTGCGAGACATGGGAGGCGGTGATTGAGGCCATAGACAAAGGGTTGAAGCCGTTCAAAAAAATACTCAAGCGCGAGGTGACTGAGGAAGATATTGTTCGCTTAACCGAGATAAAAATTAAGCGGATTTCTAAATTTGATAGCTTCAAGGCCGATGAAATTATCAACAAGCTTGAAGAAGAGATTTCAGAGGTTGAGAAAAATCTCCGTAATCTAACGCGGTATGCTGTAGCTTATTACAAAAACCTTATCAAAAAATATGGTAAGGGGCGTGAGCGCCGGACAATAATAGATCAGTTTGATGTCGTAGACCGTGTCCAAGTAGTTGCTGCTACAGAAACTCTCTACGTAAACCGCAAAGACGGCTTTGCCGGGTGGGGCTTGAAAAAAGACGACGCTGTGGAGAAATGCTCTCGCATCGACGATGTTATTGCCTTTGATGGTGAGGGTAAGATGCGTGTCACCAAGGTCGCGGACAAGGCCTTCGTGGGTAAGCGTATTCAGCACATAGCGGTTTTACGGAAGGACGAGGAAAAAGTGTATTCGATGATTTACAGAGATGGTCGCCAAGGAGCCGTTTACGCGAAGCGGTTCAAAGTGGGCGGAGTGACTCGAGACAAGGAATATGATCTGACTAAGGGAACAAAGGGTACTCGTGTACTTTATTTATCTGTTCATGACAATGATGAGCAAAGTGCTGAAAATACGGTGATTGTACACCTCAAACCAGTGCCACGTCTGCGCAGTCTATCGCGTCTGTTTAGCTTTGGTGAGCTTGGCCTGAAAGGGCGCGCGGTTAAGGGGAATCTTGTTACCAAGCACGCTGTGGACCGAGTCGTCCGAGCTCCTAAAGAGGGGGCGGACCTTGAGTTGGAATAAATAGTGGTTAAAAAAAGGCCGCCAGCCTTGACCAAACAGAGGTAGAATAGTATAGTGTTCATATGAACATAATTACACGCCTATTACAAAGCGCAGCTATCCACTCGAAAAACTACATGTTATCGCTATCTCAGCGTGTCATGAACGGGAACACTGATCGCTACCAGGCTCATACCTGTCGGCCTCAGTGGCAGCAGCTGGAATTACCCTTGTCCCGCGCTTCTGTCAAAAGATGGAATCGCTAGCTTAAGATAGTTAATTTGGCTACTGGTTCAGAAAGCCCAAATAGATCTCGCTTTCTAACAATCTAACAAAAACAGTAGACAAGAAGAATATTGTTAGGTATCTATTGTTTAATGTTGGTGACTAGAAAGATATTTTTTCTTTGCGGCGCTTTGTTCACGCCGGCTCTTAATCTGGAGCTCCACGCTTCGGACAAAGAGTGGCTTGTTTATGACCGGTCGCATTTAGTAGCTGAGGAATATTACGATGGTGATAGCTTTGCAGTAAAACCACTCACTGGGTATACTTATCTATTCCGACTATACGGCGTGGATTGCCCTGAAACAGATACGCGCTTTGAGGAGCGTCTCGCAGATCAGGCGAAGGATTTTAAAAGAGAGCAGGAAGAGCTTATTAAGTGGGGCGAGAAAGCGGCTAGTTTTACCCGTGATTTTTTGAGTAAACCATTTCGAGTCTATACCCAAAAAATAAAGGCGGATGGAGCCAGCGGTAAATCACGTTATTATGCCATTGTCATTAATGATGATGGAGTGCGGCTAGACGAAGCTCTTATTAAAGCTGGCTTGGCGAGAGCGCATGGCATGGGGGCTGTATGGAATGAGCCAATGTGGGAGGGCAAAAAAGCAAACTTCTCACGACGCATGACATCACGCCGCTACTTGAGTGGTCTCCGGATGCTCGAAAAAAGGGCAAAGCGATCAAGGGTCGGGATCTGGGGGAAATAGACCGATGCAATGAGCTGAAATGAAATTTAAAAAGGCCTGATAAGCATGTGAGATGAGAGAGGCGGGATAATTGAATGGAGGCATTAAACGAGCGTTTATTTTTGCCGTTTGATTTATTTGCTTAATTATTGTTTAATATCAACATGAAGACTTTAGGTCTCGCCCTTACTTTATTGGTTTCTCTTTTTGCCTGCGCTTTGCTGACTTCTTGTTCTTCTCAGTTAAGGGCTCAGGAGCGATATCTGACTCATCGCTTTGACCATGGAAAGACGGCTTATATAAGCCCGAGTGGTAAGGCTGTGGCACCACCGCGAGCGCCTCGACGCGTTAAGCGAATGATCGAGGCAGCGAACACATTAACAGACAAACCATACATTTATGGCGGTGGTCACCGCAGTTTTTATGATCGAGGCTACGATTGCTCGGGCGCGGTATCTTATGTTCTCCATGCTGGCGGAAAATTAGATAGGCCATTGGTATCGCAAAACTTTTTTGATTACGGGAAAAAGGGCTACGGTGATTGGGTTACCATTTATGTGCGCAAAGGTCATGTGTTCATGGTGATTGCGGGCCTCCGTTTCGACACGGGAGGTAGCTGGAAATCAACAGGGCCTCGATGGAAGCCTGAACGTCGCGGTGTCAAAGGCTACTATGTTCGTCACCCGAGTAGGCTCTGATAGTAGAAATCATTCTTGATTATCGTCTTATTCTATCTACTAGTTTGCGCCCAGCGCGCTGCTGAGTGTAATATGCAGGCATTATCACCACTGCAGCGCCATCACTTCACTGAATTTCCGCTCAGGCGGCTTTCCTATGCCCAAGGTATTTATCAAGACATACGGATGACAAATGAACGAACGCGACTCTGAGCAGGTTGCTCGGATGTTCGTGGAGGGTGGTTACACGGTCACACCGGAGGAGAAGGATGCAGACGCTATTCTTGTTAATACCTGCAGTGTGAGAGACCAGGCCGAACAAAAGGCCCTTGGTAAGATGGGCATCATGGGCAGACATCGAAAGCGTAAGCCGCACGTTGTCTATGGCTATATGGGCTGCATGGCGCAAAGCCGAGGCAAAGAGTTATTTGAGAATATTCCGCATCTTGATGTAGTAGTCGGGACTCAGAAATATCATAAGGTCTTTGACTATGTGGATGGTATTCTCAAGAGGCGCATGGAGATGCGGATGGATGATCCTGCACTGTCGCTCAACGGCGAAAGTGTTTGTGATACTGAGGAAGAGAAAGACAGCCAGAATACCATTCGTGACCATGTTACTCAAAAGGACCAGTCCACTGCTTTTGTCTCCATCATGCAGGGATGCAATATGCGCTGCTCATTTTGCATTGTCCCAGACACAAGGGGCAAAGAGCGTGGTCGCCCGATTGCTGATATTGTGGAGGAGTGCAAGGGCTTGGTTGAGAAAGGGGTGAAGGAGGTCACTCTATTGGGCCAAATCGTTAACCTTTATGGGCGGACCGAATTTGATAAAATCGACGGCAAGTCACCTTTTGTGCAGCTGCTCGAAGCGGTGCATGCTATCGAGGGGTTGAAGCGGATTCGATTCACTTCTCCGCATCCGATTGGTTACCGCAAGGATCTCGTCGACGCCTTTACATATTTGCCGAAGCTGTGCAGTCACATTCATTTCCCAATGCAATCAGGTTCTGATCGTATCCTGCGACAAATGCGCCGCCCCTACAAACACGCGAAGTTTGTTGAGATATGTGAAAGCATGAAAGCAGCGCGCCCAGATCTTGCCATTACCACGGATATTATCGTGGGTTTTCCAGGTGAATCGGAGGAGGACTTCCAGGCCACTGTCGATACAGTAAAGCATCTTGCGTTTGATAATGCGTTTGTTTTTCGCTATTCAAAGCGGCGCAATACTCCGGCAGCTGAGATGGATGGTCAGATCTCGGAGCGTGTCAAAGAAGAGCGGAATCAGGCCTTGCTTGCCGTGGTGAATGATCTTTCGGTGAAAAAGAATCAGGCCTTGGTGGGAACTCGCCAGCAAGTTCTTTGCACGGGACCTTCCAAGACGAATAAAGAGCGTCTCATGGGCCGGACGTCACAAAACAAGATTGTAATTTTTGATGGGGATGCTGAGCGAATGACGGGGCAGGTTTTTGATGTGTTGATTGAGGATACCACTGGATTCTCACTTTACGGCACAGCGATGCTATCCTAGAAATAAACCTTTCCACAAGCGGGATAGCTCATAGTATCCAGCTCAGCCCAAACAAAGTCATTAGACTATAACGATGCACCCATACGAAAACATATCACTGGATACAGTAGGCTATATCCTAGCGATTTGGCTCATGGGGCTACATTTTTGGATGCTGGTAAAGCCTGCTCAGAGCAAGAGCTTCTTTATCAAATTACCGCGCAATAGAGTGATTGCACCATGGTTGATGGCTGCTGGCATGTTTTGGTTTTGGCTTTTAATCGCTCCAAGTGGTCTCGGCCCACTGAGCAAACTTCAAATGGACTTGGGTGAGTTCAATCAGGCAAAAAGCATATTGCGTATTATTATTCCGATAGCGGCAGTGGGCATGATTACTCAAGTCAAAGAGTTTCTCGCTGTGCGGGGTCTGGGGCTACTGGCCCTCATGGCGGCAGCTCCCCTCCTATATGCTGCTTATCTCGAGGCACCCATCACTCGGCTGCTCATTCCCATTTATGCCTATGCTATGATATTTGGTGGTCTTTTTTGGATTGGAATGCCCTACACGATGCGTGACCTCATCACCTATGTGACCAAAACGGATGCGCGTTACCGACTTTCTGCGATTGCTGGTTTCGGCTACGGCGTTGCTGTGTTACTGTGTAGCATTATATGGTGGTAAGGAATGATTAACCAGTTTGGACCAGGTTTATTGAATAAACGCATGGTAAATCAGGCTTGGTTGTTGCACATTAGAATCATTCTAAATTTAGGCTTGCCCACAAGCAAATCGGGGCTAGTTTCCCGCATCCTCTCATGGGTGACATCAAGACTACTGCCTTCAGATAAACTGACTTTGTCCAATGAATCCAAAAATCACAGACCTTGCTCACAGCCACGACCCTAAGCTTGATGGCTTGCGGATGACCCGCCAGCGGCGTGAGGTCTATGATGTGCTCATGAGTTTGCGTGACCACCCCACGGCATCAGAAGTATATGAGAGGGCAAAATCCAACATGCCGGGAATTTCACTGGCAACAGTGTACAACTGCCTTGAAGCATTGGTAGAGCATGGCGCAGTCCGCCAGGTCCACTTCGAGCGTGAGTCATCACGCTATTGCCCCAATTTGACCGCGCATGGCCATTTTCAAGATGAGCAATCAGGAGCGGTAATCGATGTGCCACTTAAAGAGGGAGCAAGTCTCGGTGACCTGCTGGACCTTCCGGCAGGCGTTCAAGTCAATAACATCGAAATTACCCTAACCGGCAAACTTTCCAACTAATCAATCCTTAGAAACTATCACCACATTTAATATCATGAGCTTAGTCATCAAAGACCTACACGCCAATGTTGAGGGCACTCCTATTCTAAAGGGGGTAAATCTTGAAATTCCAAAAGGAGAAGTGCACGCCATCATGGGACCAAACGGATCAGGCAAATCTACCTTATCCAAAATCATAGCCGGCCATGATGATTACGAGGTAACTTCCGGTTCAGTCAGCCTTGATGGGCAAGACATTCTTGATCTGGACGTTGATGAGCGCAGCCGTGAAGGAGTATTTTTGGCATTTCAATATCCAGCAGAAGTGCCAGGAGTATCCAATGCTAATTTTATTCGTGCGGCGCTACAGGCGCGACTGCCAAAAGGTGAGGAAATTGATGCTGTAGCATACTACAAGGACCTTTACTCCAAGATGGATGTATTAGAAATGGATCGCAAATTTACCGCGCGTGCAGTGAATGAGGGATTCTCCGGTGGCGAGAAAAAGCGTAATGAAATTCTGCAAATGATGATGCTTGACCCTAGATACTGTATTCTAGACGAGACGGATTCGGGTCTCGATATTGACGCTTTGAAGATTGTGGCAAAGGGAGTTAATGCGATGCGCTCGCCAGACCGTGGCTTCCTTTTGATCACGCACTACCAGCGTCTACTTGATTACATTCAGCCAGATTACGTGCATGTCATGGCGGATGGACAAATTGTCAAAACCGGAAATAAGGAGCTCGCTCTTGAGCTTGAGAAAAGTGGTTATGACTTCCTTAAGGAAGACAAACTTGCAAACGCCTAACCCCATAAAACATGAGTGCAGAAGCTACCATCGACCAAGAAACTCAAGCAGCGATTGATGTTGATCGCGCTAAGGGTGACTTTCATTTTCCCGAAAATCATAAGTTTGACGCGGGTGTAGGGTTATCAGCCGATACGATCAACTACATCAGTGATGTAAAAGATGATCCTGATTGGGTGCGTGAATTTCGACTCAAGGCCTACGACACCTTTCTTAGCAAGCCGATGCCCACCAACTGGGCCACAGAGGACCTAAATAATATTCATTTTGACGACATTCGCTATTATCTAGCTGATGGACAGAAACCAATGCGTAATTGGGAAGATGTGCCGGATGAGGTGCTAGAAACATTCGAGAGACTTGGCGTGCCCGAACAAGAGCGTGCCTTTCTTGCTGGAGTTGAAGCCCAATATGATTCAGAGACTGCTTATTCGAGTGTTAAGGAAGAGTTGGAAAAAGACGGAGTGATTTTCGTAAATTCAACAGAGGGACTCAAAGAACATGAGGAGATTTTCCGCCCATGGTTTGGTAAGGTCATTCCTACCGGCGATAACAAGTTTTCTGCACTAAACAGCGCGGTCTTCTCTGGTGGTTCATTCATTTACATCCCGAAAGGCTTGAAGGTAAAGCACCCACTGCAGGCGTATTTTCGTATCAACTCAGAAAACTTTGGCCAGTTTGAGCGGACGCTCATCATTGCCGACGAGGGAGCTGAGGTCATGTATATGGAGGGTTGCACGGCACCTAAATTTGAGACAGCGACACTCCACTCTGCGGTTGTTGAGCTTGTCGCAATGAAGGGAGCCAAAATTCAGTATGTCACCGTGCAAAACTGGAGCTCAAATGTATTTAACTTGGTGACCAAGCGTGGTCTTGCTCACGAAGACGCAGAGGTTCGTTGGATTGATTGCAACATTGGCTCACGCCTGACCATGAAATACCCTGGGGTAGTGATGAAGGGCGAGCGTGCTCGTGGTGAGGTGATTTCCATTGCTTTGGCCAATACTGGCCAGCATCAGGACACTGGTGCTAAAATGATCCACGCGGCAGACAATACCTCATCGAATGTGGTATCTAAGTCTATTTCCGTGGGGGAAGGCCGTTCAACTTACCGTGGCCAAGTTCATATTCCTAAACACCTCAAGGGTTGTAAAAATAACACGGAGTGTGATGCCTTGATGATCAATGCGAACAGCAAGACCGACACTTATCCCGCGATTACTGTTCGGGGCAACCAACACGTAACGCAGCATGAGGCAAGTGTCAGCCAAGTGAGTCAAGAGATGTTGTTTTATATGCAGCAACGAGGCATTTCTGAAGCAGCTGCCATGAGCTTAGCTGTTAATGGTTTCATCAACGACTTGGTAAGTGAATTTCCGATGGAATACAGTGTTGAGCTGAAGCGCCTCATCGAGCTCGAGATGGAGGGTTCTGTTGGCTAGTGCTTATACTAATGCCATCTATAATCGGTTTATAATTTTTTGACTATTTCACTACAATGACGACAACCACCACAGCTACATGGTTCGAAGAGGTCCAGCAACGTGCCTTGGCCGAATATGATGCTCTAGCAATGCCAACTCGCAAAGATGAGACGTGGCGATTTGGTAATTTAAAGCAGCTTAACTTCGAAGACTACACTCCAGAGGCAAGTAGCTCTATTTCCTATAAGATACCAGAGCTTGCAGAGGGTGTGATTTGTTTGCCGTTTGAGGAAGCCTTGGAAAAGCATGGCGAGCTCGTGCAGCAATATTTCATGCAGCGTGAGGCCAGACTGGGTTCTGCTAAATTCACGGCACTTCATAAAGCCAATGTTAAAAGTGGATTGTTTGTCTACGTGCCAGACAATGTGAAAGTCGAGCAGCCCATTGAGGTAAGCCACGTCATAGCTGGCGCTCAGCAGATCGCGTTTCCTCACACATTGCTCATTACCGGTAAGAATGCTGAAGTAAGCGTCTTAGAGCGCTTCACAAGTGCTAACGATGTAGATCCCAGTTTATGCATCGCCGTTAATGATTTGATTGCTGGCGAGGGCTCCAAATTAAGCTATTGTGCGATGCAGGAGCTCAACCTTCAGAGTCGCATGATCCAAGTCAATGCCACTGAAGTGGGACGAGATGCGCACGCTACAGCTTTTACTCTTAACACAGGTGCTCAGTGGGCACGTAACGAAGCGATAAGCCTGATGACAGGTGAAGGGGCGCATTCTGATATGCTTGCTTGTTCCATCCCTTCTGGAACCCAGCAGTATGATCAGCGTACCTACCAGCATCACGCTGCGGCTCATACAAATAGTGACCTGCTCTACAAGAACACCCTGTTCGGTACCTCGCGAACAGTATTCTCAGGTTTGATATTAGTGGATGAGGGAGCTCATTACACTGACGCCTATCAAACTTGTCGTAATCTGATGATGGAAGATACCGCAGAGGCCAATTCCATGCCAGGCCTTGAGATCAATGCGGACCAAGTGAAGTGTTCTCACGGTAGCACGAGTGCGAGCATCAGTGACGAGGAAATTTTCTACCTACGGGCTCGAGGTATTACTCCCCAAAAAGCTCGCAGATTGATTGCCAACGGGTTTTCCGTTGAAGCGGTTGAGCGCATTGGAAACGATCGCATTGAAGAGCTCGTCATCGAAGCGATTGATCGCAAGTTCGCCTCAATCTAGCGAATGAGGTATTGGCTAATGCCAAGGCGACCTCGACATCTTATTCTGCCTTATCATTAAAGATGCCAAATTTGTTCATTTTTTATTGAACAAAAGGCGCATTTATGTTGGAGTCAGCCTCCGAGAAGAGTTTATTTATTATAATTCTTCTTGCTGACATCACCAAATAATCAATAAGGCATGGTTTTGATCGAATTTTTCGACCAAGCGACCGAGGGCGGATGCTTGCCAACCATAAAATATTTGCACACTGTAATGCTTGATTCTAAAGGCAACCCCTCAATCATTAGTAAGTTGATAAACATACAAAGGTTATTTTTCTTGCCAATAAGACAGAATTAAGGCAATGCCTTTCGCCCACAGGAATCGCTAGTTTGAATTCTCAAGTTTAACCATTCTCATTTGCGAATTCCACAGAAGGCTAGCCAATTCATCGCCTACCACACTTATGAGCGACAATCCAAATCACATACATCCTGAATTCAGCCGGCAGCTTGCCCGTGGGGATAAGGAAACCTTGCTAGGCCAGAAAGGTCTTGTGGTGTGGATGTATGGCATGTCTGGCTCGGGTAAGTCGACTATTGCTAATGCAGCAGAGAAAATACTCCATCAGGACGGGCGGATGACGACTATTCTTGACGGGGATAACCTTCGCACTGGCCTCAATGAGCATTTGGGATTTTCAGATGATGATCGCCGTGAAAATATCCGCCGAGTGTCGCACGTGGCAAAGCTGTTTGCACAACAGGGCATACTCACGCTGGTGTCTGTCATTACGCCTCGCCAGGAATTACGCGATTTAGCTCGCGATGTGATCGGAGATGATTACTACGAGGTTTTTGTGAAGGCGAGCTATGACCTGTGTGAAAAACGTGACGTCAAAGGTCTTTATGCAAAAGCGGCATCCGGAGAGATCAAAAATTTCACCGGCAAAGATAGCAGTTTTGAAGAACCTGCAGATCCAGATTTGATCATTGATACTGAAGGGCAAGAAGTTAGCGAGAGCGTAACTACTTTGCTAGAAGCCATTCAACAAAAAACATCTAACCTATAAACAACCCATGTCTAATTATTCATTAAGTCACCTAGACCACTTAGAGTCTGAGGCTATTTTTATTCTCCGAGAAACTGCGGCGCAGTTCGAAAATCCGGTATTACTTTTCTCTGGGGGAAAAGACTCTATCGTGATGGCGCATTTGGCGTTTAAAGCATTTGCACCAGCTAAGATTCCATTCGTGTTGATGCACGTAGATACGGGTCATAATTTTCCTGAAACGATGGTATTTCGGGACCAGTTTATTGAGAAAATTGGAGCACGTTTAGTAGTAGCTAGCGTTCAAAAGTCAATTGATGAAGGGCGAGTGACTGAAGAGACCGGCGCGAATGCCAGTCGCAATGGCCTGCAGACAGTAACCCTCCTTGATGGTATCGAAGAACATCAGTTCGACGCTGCATTAGGCGGTGGTCGACGTGACGAGGAAAAGGCACGGGCCAAAGAACGCTTCTTCTCCCACCGCGATGACTTTGGACAGTGGGATCCCAAGAACCAACGTCCGGAACTTTGGAATATTTTCAACGGGCGCAAGCAGCATGGTGAGCACTTCAGGGTCTTTCCGCTCTCTAATTGGACCGAGATGGATGTCTGGCAATACATCAAAAAAGAGGAAATAGAATTACCCCATCTCTACTTTTCACATGAGCGAGAAGTATTCGAACGGAATGGATCTCTATTGGCCGTGACGGATTTTGTGACGGTCCAAGAAAATGAAATCGTTGAGAAGAAAGTCGTTCGATTCCGCACTATCGGGGATGCGACCTGCACAGGGGCTGTTGAATCACCCGCTGCGGATATTGATGCGGTCATTCAAGAAGTTGCATCAGCGAGGCAAACCGAGCGAGGTACTCGCTCGGACGATAAACGCTCCGAGACGGCCATGGAAGACCGCAAGAAGGAAGGTTACTTTTAGGTCGTCACCCAGCAATTAAGAAGCACATCAATTTTACAACAATCATAGTATGAGCAACACAGACACATCAGGATATCTGGATATGGATCTACTGCGTTTTACCACTGCAGGTAGCGTAGATGACGGAAAGTCGACACTAATCGGACGCTTACTTTACGACTCAAAAAACACGTTTGACGACCAAATGGAGGCTGTTGAGCAATCCAGCAAGCAGCGTGGAGATGAGAATGTAAATTTAGCATTATTGACCGACGGCCTAAAGGCAGAACGTGAACAAGGCATCACGATTGACGTAGCCTACCGTTACTTTGCAACGCCAAAGCGAAAGTTTATCATTGCTGATACTCCAGGACATATCCAGTACACACGAAACATGGTGACAGGGGCTTCTACCGCGAACCTTGCCATTATTCTCGTGGACGCACGTAAGGGTGTCATTGAGCAAACCTGCCGACACTCATTTATTGCGAGTTTATTGCGTATTCAACATGTGGTTGTTGCGGTCAATAAGATGGATCTGGTTGATTATTCGCAAGAAGCCTACGACAAAATTGTTCACGATTATAAGGATTTCGCATCGCGGCTCGATAGTTTTGTTGATGTCAGCTTCATTCCCATCAGTGCGCTAAATGGCGACAATGTCGTTGACCGCTCTGAGAACATGCCATGGTATGAGGGCTCATCGTTGCTTTACCATCTGGAAACAGTGTATGTCGGCAATCAGGAAAATCATGTCGAAGCACGTTTTCCCGTGCAATGGGTCATTCGCCCCCAATCAGATGAGTGGCACGATTTCCGTGGTTACGCGGGAAGAGTAGCGGGTGGTGTTTTCAAACCAGGAGATGATGTCACAGTCCAGCCGTCTGGTTTCAACAGTAAGGTAAAGTCGATTCACATGGATGGTGAGGAAAT
>CBFHPA010000041.1:0-18060 GCA_965657565.1 Oceaniferula sp. | reverse complement strand
GAGGTCGCGTCCGTGCATCTTCCATTCCGGCTCAATCCCGGCCAGCGAATGAATCGTGCTGGTGATATCCACCCCGTTCACGGCTTCCTTGCAAACGGTCCCGGGCTTGACGAGCCCGGGTGCGGAGAAAATGAGCGGCGCGCAGATATTGGCATCGTAGGGCATCCATTTTTCTTGTGACCCGTGCTGGCCCCAGGCGAATCCCTGGTCGGAGGTGAAGATGATCACGGTATTCTCCAACTGGCCGCTTTCTTTGAGAGCCGTGACAAGCGCCCCCACCCCGTCGTCGAGGGATTTGACCGCCTTGTGATACTTTTTGACCGCCGCGTCGTAGCCTTTAGGCTGACCGTTACCATCTTTTTTCCAGCGGGTCAGGTTTTTCAGATGCTCCGGCTTCGTCGGGCGCGGGCCGAAGATATCAACTGGAACACGGGATGCAGGAGCATCGCTGTATGAGTTCTGATGCCTTTCGGCAGGCGTGTAGGGGCCGTGCACTCCTCCGTAGCAAAGCCAAAGGTACCAGGGTTTTTCGGAGCTCTTCTTTGCCTTGATGTAATCCACCGCCAGCTCGGTGTAGCGGTCCGTGCTGTAGCCGCCGAGTGGCTCACGATCCCCCCCATTGGTCCGGACGAGGGTGCCGTTGAAGTATGCCCCGGCGTTTCTTCTTACTCCGCCACGGTCCCAAATCACCGAGTAATCCCAGTCACGGCCGTGGCCGACGTCTTCACCCAGATGCCACTTGCCGATACAAGCGGTCTCATAACCATTTTTTCTCAAGACCGAGGGGAAGAAACACAATTGCTCAGGGTCGTAGGACGCCATCGGATACTTGGTAATCTTCACCGTCTTAACCGCGTGCTGCAGTAGACCGGAGAGAGCACTGGCGCGTGACGGTTGGCACCAGGCTCCCGTGTAGCAGTGGGTGAAGCGCATGCCCGTATCGGCTAGCTTGTCGATATGCGGTGTCTTGGCCCAAGGGCGGGCTTCCTCGTAACAGGAGACCGAGCGGTGTGATTGATCATCAGTGAAGATATAGAGGATATTGGGTTTGCCCGATAGGGAGGCATTCTCCTGACCACTACAAGGCCAAACGCCGAGGCAAAGAAGACCCATTACAAGAAGAGTGTGCCGCTTGGAGTAAACCATACTGGCTATAATAATGTAATGCACCACCTGAACTTACAATCACTTTGCGACTAAATCCTTCACCTTTTACGACAACTCTAGCCTCTTCACTAGCGCCAAGCCCCTATCTATGCGAAATGTAGGCAAAAACACCCTCGGCTCCTGAGCGAGTTAAAATTCCAGACTGGAAAAAACGAAATTTAAGCAGCACGCTGGCTGTATTAACAAGCACCGTATGAAACTCACCGGATTCGCCGACGAAGCAGCCCCCGATCTCGCCACCCAGATCAAAGCGACCCAAGAACTGGGCTGGCAGTATATTTCCGCACGCGGCATCGATGGCAAAAACATCCACGACCTGAGTGACTCGGAATTCGACACGGCCCGCGGCCAACTTGAAGACGCGGGCATCCGCATCGCTGAGTTCGGCTCTCTCATCGGCAGCTGGGCAAAAAACATCGATAGTGACTTTGAAGTGACCCTCGGTGAAGTCGAGCGCTGCATCCCCCGTATGCAAAGACTGGGAACGCAAATTGTGCGCATCATGTCCTACGCCCAAGAGCCATGGGGAGAAGACCAGCACGAACAGGAACGCTTCCGCCGCCTGCGCGAAATCACCACCCGCTTCACGGACGCCGGCCTGATCACCGCTCACGAGAACTGCATGAACTGGGGTGGCTTCTCCAGTGCCCACACCCTGCGCCTGATCGAGGAAGTGCCCGGGCTGAAACTCATCTTCGACACCGGCAACCCTGTGTTCCAGAAAGACAGATCAATCCCTGAGCCCCAGCCTTGGCAAGATGCTTGGCAATTTTTTCAAGCGGTGCGTGAGCACATCATCCACATCCACATCAAGGACTGTCGCAACCCGCTCAATGATGAGGTAGAACCGGAATACGTCTTCCCCGGCGAGGGCCAGGCTTACATCCCCGCCATCATCGATGACCTGAAGCAATCGGGTTACCAGGGCTTTATCGCTATCGAGCCGCACGTCGCCACCGTGTTTCACGCCAAGGCTGATGATGTCGACTGGGACCAGTGCTACCGCAGTTATATTGAATACGGACGCCAACTCGACAGTCTCATCAACAACAAATAAATTAACCAACCATCAATATGAAAATCAGATTATTACTCATACTCGTAGCAAACATCGGCATATCACATGCTCATGATTGCAACACTCTCGAGACCCTCCAGACTGGTGGTAATGATGCTGCGACAGCAACCGTCAACGGACAACTTCTGCTCGACAATGTCGACTTCGCAAAACTCAAAAAACACGGCTTTAGCCCCCTCATCGGTAACAACCTCGATGGCTGGAAAATCCATAACGACAAACCTGAGGTCAAGTTTACCCTCAAAGACGGTGTCATTTCCGGCGCGTGTGAGAACTTGAAAGGCAACTCCTTCCTCTACACCACCAAGGAATACGACAGCTACCTGCTCTACTTCGAGTTCCGCTTCGATCACCTCAAGGGCAACTCCGGCCTGATGTATCATTCGAAATACAACGACGCCAAAAAATTCGCCGGCATCCAATTCGAGATGGATCCCACCAAGCGCCGGTGGACCGGTCTGCTCTATGCAGAAAACCTCGGCGGCTGGCACTACCCGAACCGCGATGGCGCTGCCGGCAAAGAAAAAGCCAGCAAGGAAACCCTGCGTGAGCTCTCCAAGATTGGACAAGAAGCTTTCAATCCAACGGGGTGGAACGCAGGCTTCATCCGCATCCGCGGCAATGAGATGCAAACCTGGCTCAATGGCACACTTCGCACCGACTACATCTGGAAGGTGGACAATTTCCCTGGCCAAGGCTCCATCGCACTGCAGATCCACGGTGGCAAATCCTGCGCCGTCTCATGGCGTAATCTCTACTTGCTGCCACTCGAAAGCGACAACAAGTAAGGCCACTACCGAGTAAGCGGCTACCGAGTAAGCGGCTAGCCGAGGCGAGCTACATCATTAGCTTCCTGTCCAGCGCGCGATACTGAATCGCCTCGAGCACATGCTCTGGCAAAATATCAGAACTGTCGGCAAGATCCGCAAGAGTCCTAGCCACCTTCAGAATCCGATCATGTGCACGGGCGGAAAAATTCAACTCGGTCATTGCGTGCTCAAGGTAGCCTGATGCGGTAGCATCAATCCTGCAGTGTTCACGCATCACCTTGCTCGGCATCGATGCGTTGCAGGTGACATTGCCTTGATCAGAGAATCGCTCCACCTGGCGCTGCCGCGCCGCCTCCACCCGGCCGCGCACCACTGCTGAAGTCTCACCAGACTCTTCACTCGCCAGCTCACGGTATTCCACAAGAGGCACCTCCACATGAATATCGATTCTGTCTAACAGCGGACCGGAAATACGTTGACGGTATTTCTCAATCTGGGGAGGCGAGCAGCGACATTCACGCTTAGGGTCTCCGTAGTAGCCACAGGGACAAGGATTCATCGCCGCCACCATCATAAATCGACTAGGAAAGCTCAGGGTTCCCGCAGCACGAGAAATCGTCACATACCCATCCTCCAAGGGTTGCCGCATCACCTCCAGGGTCTGCCTGCGAAACTCGGGTAACTCATCAAGAAAAAGCACACCGTTATGGGCCAGTGATACCTCACCAGGACCGGGGTTAGTACCGCCGCCCAACAAACCGACATCTGAAATGGTATGGTGCGGTGCCCTGAATGGTCTGGTCACCAACAGAGCATTTTCCTTACCCAACAATCCGGAAATCGAATGCACCTTGGTCGAATCAATCGCCTCCGCCTCGGTAAGATCCGGCAGGATCGTCGGCAGACGTTTGGCGATCATCGATTTACCCGTTCCCGGAGGCCCGACCATCAGGAGATTGTGCCCACCTGCGGCTGCCACCTCCAAAGCTCGTTTCACCTGGTGCTGCCCTCTGACGTCCTCCAGCCCCACCTCGTAATGACGACGCGTGTCAAAAAGCCGTTTCCTATCCAGCTCATACGGAGCAAGCACCCTCTGGCCGGTGATGAAATCCCATGCCTGACGCAGGTTATCCACGCCATACACCTCCAGACCCTCAACCACTGCAGCCTCAGCCGCATTCGCTGCCGGCACAATCAGACGAGTCCTACCACGCCGTTTCGCCTCCAGCGCCATTGATAAAACCCCACGAACAGGGCGCACCATCCCATCCAGCGCCAACTCACCAATCATGGAATATCGCTCAGGTTCTTGGATAGATTCTTCTCCCGCAGTTTCAGCGAGAGCTAAAGCAATAGGCAGGTCAAAGCGCGGACCCTCTTTTTTCAAATCTGCAGGTGCTAAATTGATCGTCTTAACCCCATCTGCCCAGCCCAACGCCGATGTCGCCAGCGCAGACGTCACACGTTGCGCACTCTCCCGCACGGCGGCATCGGGCAAACCCACCACGTTAATCGCCGGCTTTTCCGCATTAAATGCACTGACCTCAACCTCAACCTCAATTCCGTCCACACCAAGCAGAGCAGACGAATACACACGGACAATCATGTGTTCAAACTAACACCTACTGTTAGAAGGTAAAGATCCAATTTAACATCTCTATCAGCTTCTTGCCACATACGGGTTGCAGCTTCCTGGGCTCAAAAAACCAGCCAATTTAGAATCATTCTAAAAAAATGAACAAAAATCGATTTGATGTCGTTTAACTAAGTAGAGAGCACTGAATTACACATTCATCATCTAAATAAAAAAAGGATGTTCTAAGACGCTTACTCTAATGAAAACCACCCAAAGCGCACAATTTGAATAAACATCCCAGACACTCAAACATTCTCATTAGCCCATCTCTTGAATCACAACACATTAACTACCTAATACCATGTCACGATTTGAATCAGACAACAGCCTAAGGCTCTATCTTAGGGAAATATCCAAAACCGACCTCCTCACGCCCGAGCAAGAGGTAAAGTTGGCAGCCCGCATCAAGCGTGGTGACAAAAAAGCGCGTTCTCACATGATTCGCGCCAACCTTCGCTTGGTCGTAAAAATTGCCCAAGACTACTCTGGCTATGGTCTTCCACTCGCAGATCTTATCTCGGAGGGCAACATCGGCCTGATGAAAGCGGTAGAGCGTTTTGACCCCAACAAAGGAGGCAAACTCAGCACATACGGGTCATGGTGGATCAAGCAATCCATCAAACGCGCCCTGGCCAACCAGAGCAAAACCATCCGTCTGCCCGTTCACATGGTTGACAAAATCGCACGCATGAGACGCATCTCAGCAATGCTTGCTGAAGCACTCGGTCGTGAACCAACCCAAGAAGAACTTGCCGAAGAGCTCGGTATTCCACGCAAAAAACTTGCCCTACTCGAGCGTGCAGCGAAACGACCTACGTCCCTTAACGCACCCGTGCACGAGGACGACAGCTCGGAATTCAGCGACATCATCGGAGACGAACATGCTGTCGACCCCTTCGAGGCACTGGACAATAAGAGCATGCACAATGAGCTTGATGACTTGCTCGACGTTCTCGATCAGCGTGAGCACCGCATCATTGATGCCCGCTTTGGTCTAGATGGCAAAAAGCCTATGACCCTTGAGGAGGTAGGTGTCGAATTCGGTGTAACGCGTGAACGAATCAGACAGCTTCAAAATATCGCACTACAAAAAATGCGTAAAGCTCTTCGTCGCAAAGAGGTCCCCATGCCAGACCCCATGTCAGAAACTCTGGCAGAAGCGTCGTAAAGATTCGGTCGGGGAGCCTGATTTAGGTATAACATAGTAAGGATTGGCAATATTAAGAGCAGCAAGGATTTACTTGCTGCTCTTTTTTGTACGCAACTTGGTAGGATATTGGCACACTATACCAATTGCCGATTCTATTCAAAAAAAATACGCTTTCATTCTATTACATGGCAATACCGCGTCTTATAGTGATCTTGACGTTAGAACCCATCGAAAAAGTATCAACATTCCTACACGAATCACCTGCAGCTCGGCTTTAAATATTTTGCCTCACTCATGAAAATCATCACCACCTTTTTAATGATGACACTCATCTCCCCGCTGAGTGCCCAGATGCTTCTACCGGAAAATGCCCTTCCAGAATACGAGCAGGACATTGATCACGCCGAGCTGATCAAACAGGCGGACAAGAAAGTCATCAAGACGGGACGTAAGATCTATGACAACGTCTGTATGAACTGCCATGGCAACCTACAGCAGGTCGGCTCTATCCCCACATCGCTTCGCTTTGGTCAGGGTCAATTCCAGCATGGCAGTGACCCTCACACGATGTATCAGACGATCACCCGCGGCTGGCGTGCCATGCCTCCCCAGCCCCAACTCACCCCGCGTGAAAAATACGCGGTCATTCACTACATACGGGATCAATATCTCAAAAAGCACAACCCCACGCAGCTCTTCGAGGTCACTGCTGACTATTTAAAAAAACTCCCCAAGGGAACCACCCTCGGACCCGAGCCTCCTTCAAGTGATGATCCCGATCCATGGATAGCCATGAACTATGGTAACTTTCTGATCAACACCTACGAGATCGCCACAGAGCAGGACCGCAAAAAAGCAGGTGGAGGTGATCAGATCGCCCCTGATGCCAATCTCGCTTACAAAGGCATCGCACTGCGTCTCGACCCAGGTCAAGGTGGAGTTAGCCAAGGCAAGACTTGGTCGATTTTCGAGCACGACTCGATGCGCGTGGCAGGGGTCTGGCAGGGTGATAGTTTCATTGACTGGAAAGGCGTTCATTTCGACGGCAAGCACGTGGTTAGGCCGCGTACTATCGGCACGCCCATTCTGGAAACCAAAGATGAACCCGGCTGGGCCAACCCGGAGACAGGCAACTTTGATGACCTACGCTTCAAGGGCCCTGACGGGCTTCGCTATGGTCCACTGCCACGGCAATGGGCGCACTACAAAGGTCTCTACAAACATGGTAGCCAAACCATTATCAGCTACTCCATCGGGGACGCAGAGATTCTCGAGAGCCATGAATTAGCCTCAGACGGCGCGTTTGTCCGTCAGCTCAATATCGGCAAGTCCAGCAAAGCACTCACACTGCGGGTTGCTCCAAGCTCGCAGAGACTCAAACAGTCAGGAGCAAGCCCATCGAAGTTAAGCAGTGCCGATGGCTACTGGACCATTACCTTCACCCCGGAATCCACACCGTTGAAGGTCGCCTTCACGATCGGCAGTGAGGTGACAGTCCCGGCTAAGGACCTCAGCCTACTGACCCATGGAGGTCCCGCCCAGTGGACACAAACCCTCACCGCTCCGCTAACCCGAGGCAAGCAGCCGGGTGCCTTCCAGTGGGATCACTTCGATGTGCCCACCGACACCCTGTGGAATAGTCGTCTGCGCACCTCCGGCTTTGACTTCACCCCAGATGGAAAATCCATTATTGTGTGCTGCTGGGATGGCGATGTCTGGAAAGTCGATGGTTTCACCGACCCCAAGTCCACCCATACCACCTGGAAGCGCATCGCATCCGGCTTGTTCCAGCCATTGGGATTGAAAATCGTCAAAGGCAGGATCTTTGTCACCTGCCGGGACCAGATTGTGCTGCTCAACGACCTCAATGGTGACGGGGAAACCGACTTTTATGAGAGCTTTAATAGTGATGCTCAGGTGACCAACCACTTCCACGAATTTGCCATGGGCCTGCAGGCTGACGAGGAGGGCAACCTTTACTATGCACGCAGTGCTCGCCACGCCCGCCCGCCGCTGGTGCCTCACCACGGCACCCTGCTCAAGGTCAGCGCCGATGGCTCCCACACGGAAATCCTCGCTCACGGCTTCCGAGCTGCCAACGGCGTATGCCGCAACCCAGATGGCACCTTCTTTGTCACCGACCAAGAAGGCCACTGGAACCCGATGAACCGCATCAACCACGTCACGGCAGGCAACAACTTCTACGGCAACATCTGGGGCTACGGTGCTCCTGAGGACACCTCTGACGCTGCCATGGAACAGCCTCTCTGCTGGGTCGCCAAGAGATTTGATCGCTCCCCCGCCGAACTGCTCTGGATCGACAGCAAAAAATGGGGGCCATTCGATGGCAAGCTGATCCACCTCTCTTACGGTCACGGGCGCCTATCACTCGTTCCTCACGAGACCATCGATGGCAAGAAGCAAGGCGGGCTGATCCGCTTCCCGCTCCCCGACCTCGCCACTGGTGTGATGCGTGGTCGCTTTCACTCCGGTCAAGGTGGTGACGGCGAGCTCTACACCTGCGGCATGGCTGCTTGGTCAACCTCGCAATCCAAGAAAAAGGGTGGTTTGTTCCGGATCCGCTACACTGGAAAGCCTGCCTACCTGCCCGTGGACCTCACAGCCCATCAAAATGGTGTCAGCATGATCTTCTCCGAGCCTCTTGACCCCGCCAGTGTGCAACCAGATGCTCTTAATATCCACACATGGGCCTATACGCGCAGTAAAAACTACGGTTCCAAACACCTCAACGAGAGACCCCACCCGGTTACGGCTGCCAGCCTTAGCCCGGACGGCAAGACACTGACCTTCCAAATAGCCGAGCTGAGCACCTGCTGGCAAATGTCGATCAAATATGACCTCAAAGGCATTGACGGCTCAAGCGTCAAGGGAGAGATCCAGAATACCATCACCACCCTCAAATAGGCAGATCTACCAGAGCATGGTTACCCCCTGACATTAGAGCTTAAATTTTCTTCCTACGTAGTAGGAATGCTCCATTATTGAAAATTTGTCTTTCCAAGAGGCTCTTCGGTGCGTAGTTCAAGCTCTTATGTCGAAGACCCTGATCATCGCGGAGAAACCCTCCGTAGCTACTGACCTTTCCAAAGCGCTCGCAAAAGCACCCGAGGTTGGCAAGTTTGACAAGAAAGGCCGTGGACGTGATATCTACTTTGAAAATGACAACTTTGTCATCACCTCAGCGGTCGGACACCTCGTCGAGCTGAAGATGCCCCAAGGCCCAATGGGCAAAAACGGCAAACCGCGTAACCTTCCGTGGAACTTCGATGTGCTGCCTGCGATCCCAAAACAATTTGAACTTCAGCCTATTGAGCAATCAGAGACACGCTTGAAGCAAGTGCTGCGCCTATGTCGACGCAAAGATATCGGCACCATCGTTAACGCCTGTGACGCGGGTCGTGAGGGGGAGCTTATCTTCCGCTATATACTCGAGCTCGGCAAGGTAGACAAACCAGTCAAACGCCTCTGGATGCAATCCATGACCCAAGGAGCTATTCTTGATGCATGGAGTCACCTCCGCACCGACGAAGAGATGCAGGATCTCGCAGACGCTGCCAAGTGCCGCTCTGAGTCAGACTGGCTTGTCGGACTCAACTCAACTCGTGCGCTGACTTGTTTCCGCTCCCGTCACGGCGGCTTTAACATTACCGCTGCCGGACGAGTTCAAACGCCTACCCTCGCCATCCTTGCCAAACGTGAGATGGAAATTCGTGAATTCATCCCAGAGCCATACTCAGAAGTACACGCTGACTTCTCAGTTGAGAAAGGCTACTACGCAGGCCGCTGGATCAATGAAGGCTGGAAGCGCGACAAAGAATTCCCACACTCTCGCCCAGAACGTATTTGGAAAAAAGACGATGCCGAAGCCATCCGCAACCGATGCGAAGGCAAGACCGGAACCGTCACCGAGGAACAAAAGCCAACCAAGCAAGCATCACCTCAGCTCTACGATCTCACCACTCTTCAACGCGAAGCATCATCGCGCTACGGTTTTTCTGCCAAGCGCACCCTGCAAGTGGCTCAGGCCCTGTATGAGAAATACAAAATGCTTACCTACCCGCGGACCGACTCACGTTATTTGCCAGAGGACTACGTCGGGCAGGTGCATAGCACAGTAGCGTCACTTTCTGAACAAGGTGGCGAACTCGGCAAACACGCCAAGCACGTAGTCAAGGAACAGCTCATTGTTCCCAGCAAGCGCGTCTTCAACAATGCTAAGATTTCCGATCACTTTGCGATTATTCCAACAGGTCGCTTTGTCAAACTGGACGAAGCGGCAGCCAAAATATTCGACCTCGTTACCAAGCGCTTCCTCGCCGTCTTCTACCCACATGCTGAGTTCCTCAACACTCGCCGTATTACCCGCATCACTCACCCAGATGTCACCGACGCATTCCTCACTACAGGTAAGATCCTTGTCACACCAGGCTGGCTTGCCGTTTACGGACGTGAACCTGGCGTAGCCGCAGGCAAAGACGAGCTGTGCGCCGTGTCCGAGGGAGAATCCGCCGAGCTTACCGACATCGAGGTCAAGCACGACGAGACAAAGCCGCCAGCACGCTTCAACGAAGCTACCCTTCTATCCGCAATGGAGGGAGCCGGCAAACTCATCGATGATGAGGAGCTGCGGGAAGCCATGTCCGAGCGAGGACTAGGCACCCCAGCCACTCGTGCCGCCACCATTGAGGGCCTCATTCGACAAAAGTATATCGAGCGTGATGGACGTGATATTCACGTTACTCGCAAAGGACTTCGCCTCATTGAGATCACTGACGAGCTAGGGATTCGCTCCTTGGCCTCAGCATCTATGACCGGCGACTGGGAGAGCAAGTTGCATCAGATGGAGCAAGGTAATCTCAGCCGTGATGAATTCATGGGCGGCATCATCCACTTCACCGAGGACATCGTCAACCGGGCTAAGACCTACACCGCTGAACTCAAAAACAAAGTATTCCCTGATCTTATTGCCACCTGTCCTAACTGCCAGGCAGACAAACTCAAAACCACCGACGCTACTTATGAGTGTTACAATCCAGAGTGTGGTTTCAGAATGAACAAGCATATCGCATCTAGACTCATCAACGAGAAAGAGGCGCACGATTTACTCGAAACGAAATTTATTGGACCGCTTGAAGATTTCAAATCCCGCTTTAACCGGCCATTCGAAGCTGCACTGGAGCTCAAACAAGAGGTCAGCAAAACTGGCAAGAAAGGAAAATGGAAAGTAAGCTTCGTCTTTGACGATGGAGAAAACGAACGTGATGAACTCACCGAAGACCAAGTCATCGCAACCGTCACCACGCCTGTAGGTTCAGAGGTCAAAATTTACGAAGCTCCAAAAGCTTGGTATGTGCCTGCCATCACCAACAAAGACAATCCTGATGGCATTCGCATCTCCCGTACCATACTTCAATGCGAGATCCCCAGTGACCAGGGCATTCAGTTGATTGAAAAGGGCAAGACAAACTTACTGCCTGGTTTCATCTCAAAGCGGACTAAGCGCGCCTTCACCGCCTACCTCACTTTTGATGAGGCCAGTGGTAAAGTCGCATTTGAATTCGAGCCACGCAAAGCGGGGAAAAAAGCAGGCAAGAAAGCTGCTGCCAAGAAAGCGGGCAAGAAGAAGTAAACGCTTCTCGGCTCATTAAAGACACACAAAGATGCCATGAACCTCGATGAGGGTTGAGCCTTGGCTCTGTGCCAACCGCTCATATTTTGTGACTCTCTAGGCATTTTTTGTCTGTTTGAGCTTATCTTGCAGAATGCCATTGCCATGGCACGCTGCTTGCGATTAGTTGCTCTTAACATGAGCACTACACATCCTGCGCTAAAATCTTGGGTTGAGAAAATGACCCAACTCTGCAAGCCCACCGACGTCCGCTGGTGCGACGGATCTCAAGCTGAGTGGGACGACCTCACCCAGCTTCTCTGTGACAGTGGCACCTTTACTAGGCTCAATCCGGAGATCAGGCCCAATTCCTATCTAGCACGCTCATCCCCTGGCGATGTGGCACGTGTTGAAGATCGCACATACATCTGCACCCGTCGTCGTGATCAGGTGGGCCCAACCAACAACTGGGCTGAACAAAGAGAGATGCTGGATACAATGCATGAAAAGTTCGATGGGTGCATGCAAGGACGCACGATGTATGTCATCCCCTTCTGTATGGGTCCTATTGACTCTCCACTCGCAAAGATTGGTGTCGAAATTACCGACTCCGCCTATGTTGTCGTCAACATGCGCATCATGGCCAACATGGGTGCCGAGGTATTAAAACGCCTCGAAGATGAAAAAAGCGGTGCAACCCCACGAAAGCGAGATGGCCATAGTTACTTCATCCCCTGCGCTCATTCCGTAGGCATGCCACTGACCGAGGGTGTCGAAGATATCCCGTGGCCATGTAACGATGATAAATACATCTTCCACTTCCCCGAGACTCGGGAAATATGGTCCTATGGTTCAGGCTACGGAGGTAACGCTCTATTGGGTAAAAAATGCTTAGCTCTGCGAATTGCTTCCAACATTGCCCGTGAGCACAACTGGATGGCAGAGCATATGCTCATTCTGGGACTGGAATCCCCCGAGGGCGAAAAAACCTACATCTCCGCTGCCTTCCCATCGGCTTGCGGAAAAACCAACCTGGCTATGCTCGTTCCTCCCAAGCACTGTGTCGAAGCTGGCTGGAAGACCACCATTATAGGTGACGACATCGCCTGGCTTTGGCCGCATGAAGATGGAACCTTACACGCTATCAACCCTGAGAATGGTTACTTTGGCGTTGCCCCCGGCACATCCTACGAGACCAACCCCATTGCCATGGACTCGATGAAAGAGAATGCCATCTTCACCAACGTCGGCCTCACTGATGACGGCGACGTCTGGTGGGAGGGCCTGTCCGAGGAGCCCCCCGCTCACCTTATTGACTGGAAGGGTAACGACTGGTCACCTGACTCAGAGACCCCGGCCGCACATCCCAACGCACGCTTCACCGCACCTGCCTCGCAGTGCCCGACGATTGATCCTGATTGGCAGAACCCAGACGGAGTTCCCATCTCGGCCATAGTCTTTGGCGGCAGACGGCCAACCACCATGCCTCTTGTGTACCAGGCATTCAACTGGTCACACGGCGTTTATATGGGAGCAACCATGGGCTCTGAAGTTACCGCAGCTGCCATTGGTCTGAAGGCAGGTGTGCGTCGTGACCCCTTCGCGATGTTGCCTTTCACCGGTTACAACATGGGTGAATACTTTGCTCATTGGTTAGCGATGCGCAACGAGATCAAAAACGTTCCTCGCATCTTTCACGTCAATTGGTTCCGCCTTGATGAAAACGGTAAATTCCTCTGGCCAGGATTTGGTGACAATATGCGCGTACTCGAGTGGATTGTGAACCGTTGCCACGGCCGCATTCCGGGGCACGAAACTCAGATCGGCTGGACGCCGCACTATGAGGACTTCGATGTCGAAGGTCTTGAGGACTTCAGTAGAGATGACTTCGACAAAGCCATGGCATTCAATCAAGAAGAGTGGAAACAAGAGGTAATCTCCCAAGGAGAACTTTTCCTCAACCTCTACGACCATCTACCCAAAGAACTCGTCTTTCAACGCGAGCTACTTGCAGCCCGCTTAACCTAATCCGGAAGCTCAGTGGTCCTATCACCTTGCTACCATAGATGAAAAAATACACACAAGAGGAGGTCGCAGCTACCATCGACCACGCCGTCTTGAAGCCTGAGTTCACCGATGCCGATCTCGCACAGCACGCTACCATGTGTATTGAGAACGGCGTCTTCAGCATGTGTGTCAAACCCTGTGACGTGCAGACGGCAGCAGCTTTACTCAAAGACAGCCCGGTGAAGGTCTCCTGTGTCTTGAGCTTCCCTCACGGGGCTGACACCACCGCCACGAAAGTCTTCCAGGCACAGCAAGCCATCGAAGACGGCGTCGATGAAATCGACATGGTGATGAATATTGGCAAGTTTATGTCCGAGGATTTTGACTATGTCAAAAACGACATTCAAGCTGTCGTCGAAATCGCGCACCAACACAAAGTGCTCGTCAAAGTCATTCAGGAAAGTGGCCACCTCACACCCGAGCAGATTGCCGTAGCCAGCGAGCTTGCTTATCAAGCAGGTGCCGACTTTGTCAAAACCTCAACCGGCTTTGGCCCAGGATCCGCTACCCCTGAATCCATTGATGTCATGGTCAAAACCGTGGGCAACAAAATGCAAGTCAAGGCCTCCGGTGGCATCCGCACATGGGACGAAGCCGTCGCCTATTTGGAACAGGGTGTAGATCGGCTGGGCGTGGGCTCCACCGCTGCCGTATTACATGGCGCAGAAGCTCAAGGCGATTATTAGCCCAACGTCGCATTCAGCGGCTAGTCCGCTGTAATGCTTTGTTAGCTCAGATTACAGACAAAAAAGATACCGCGTTATCGATCAATAATAAAGCGCCCATCTCGGGAAATGGTGTTCTCATTCCAATGAATTCGATGCACATACTCATAATCCAGGTCATGGTCCTGTGTACGAATGAAAATCACTGTACCTGGGGTCATCGTTTCGCACTTAGCCTCTTCCATGAAGTAGGTTTTTTGGTAATCAGCTGATCTCCATTCATATAGCTTAATCCTCCCGTCTTGATACCTTCCTAGTTTTCGTTCCCTAGTAACATTGAGTGTGAGATCAGTTCCATTTATCTCTTTCCGCTCTTCTCCCTCACGCCATGGAGGTGTAAATAAAAACGATGAGGTTTCACATTCAACAATACTAGCCTCAACAAGTTTTCCGTAGTCGGAGATGTAATAGTATTTTGTGTAGATATGAAAAGAAAATGCCAACAAAACGAGACCCCCCAAAAAACACCATGCGTACTTCACTGGCACTTTAATCAGTATTACTATAGCACCAGAAATTGCGCCAATAATGAGACCTACAAGGCCACCCAAGATAGCGCTTAATGGCCAAAGATTCGATCCTTCCACTAGCGCCATAACTGCAGTCCATAAAAAACCCGCCGCGGCGTATGCAGTGCAGATGATGCTAAATGTTGCGGATTTGCTTTTGATAGTGTGTTTCATTGGTTTCATGTTTTTGTTTTTGGTTCTGCCGAAGGCACCCCGATGAAGTCGGTGGTTGGTTCTTGGTTAGCCACAGTGTGGCAGTTTGAGTAGAGGCCAACACATCAGAGCATCTACTCCTTAGGCTTCTCTTCAATTTCCACCGAGCCTCCGCCCTCGCTGCTCGAACTCGTAGCCCCAACAGACTGCGGCATAGCGGGTGGTTTATTGTATGATGCAGTTTTGACATCATTATCATCAAAAAATTCCGAACCCGGGCGCTTACCCAAAAACAGCGATGGCAGAAAGAGTATACTCATGCCGATAAAAAACCAAACGGATCCGTTGGCCCAAATCTCAAGCAGCATCATGTCATCAGGAGAAGAACCATGGTTTATCGTAATGTAGGCAGAAAAACAACTCATCGCCGCTTGGGAAAAAAACACACAGGAGAACCAGCCCCATGCCGGCCTGAGATTGCTAGCAGATTTCAATTTCTTGTGATTGAACGATAAAAAGACAAGAACAAGCAAATGAATGAGGATAATCCAGGTCATAATAGTAGTGTTAGTTAGTTGGTTAGTTGGTTAATTAGTTAGCTGTTTGATTGCTTAGGGGCTAGTGATCAGTCACGCGCATCATTGAGCTAGTAAAGCTCAGCGGGTTGCCGCGACTATTTAGTTGGAGAACTCAAAGTGCCGCCATTGGCTCAAAGCTGTTTCTCCGTGTGGACCAATTGCCCATACCCGCCAGCGGTGTCCTCGCGCCGAGAGTCCAAAGGCTTTAATCTTGATGGTCTTCTCCTCTCCATGCTCGATCGCCTTCTTGGAAAACACCTTGAAGTTACTGAGGTAGTATTGATCACCGGATCCCCACTGGCTCTCCACAACATATTTCACAGTAGCCTCCCCACCACCTACCCATTCAATATCAGGCTCTGGCCTACGTTCCAGCCGCGCACCATCAGCTGGCGACAAAAGTTTAGGTGTTTCGATGGTGACGGCTTCCTGCTCTTGCAGCTTTGCATTACGTAAGTCTTTCAGCATGTCCCAAATCCATGGCTCCCGTCCGCCGACACCCCTCGTGGCGATCAGCTTCCACTCACCCTCATGCTCCCGCCGGAAGATGAAGAGAGTCGTCGTCTGGCCAAGTTGTGCCATCCGATCATCCTTACGGGGCTTGTCCACGGTCGCTGTTACCAGGCCCAGCGCGAGGCGATCAGTTCCGAACACCCCATAAGCCTTAACTTTCTTCACTTTCACCCCGTCTACTCTATCGGCCCAGAGTCGAACAGGAAGGCTGTCGAAGTCGTCAGCCATTGCTTTAATGATTGAGTCGTCTCCCGTAATTGAATCAGTGAAAGCGTCGATACACAGCTTGGAAACAGCCGCCTTCTCGTTGGGCGCGAGTTCAGGTATACCTTCCTGGGCGGACGCAGGTAATTCTGGCTCCGGCTCGCGATCAACAAGCGTCCTGGCCTTAGTATGATTACGCGATGTGTTGATCAGGTAATACATTCCCCCTAATCCCCGTGTATTAATGAGTGATTTACGAATGTTTTCTTTGGCCGCGATTCCAGTAAAAGTGCCCAGTTTCGTGTCCATTGTGTAATTATACCTCCCGCTCATTCCGACGATAGCGCCATTATCGGCTAACAAAAGGTCGGGTTCGGCGTTCTTTTCCGACGCAGCCCAAAAGACTTTGTGGAAGTCCTTTGCTTCGAAAGACCGAACGGTCACAGCATAGCCCTGCTTATCAGCCAAGTCCTGAAGATACTCCGGCACCAACTCAGGCGGGGTGTCACCGCGGTGAGGAGAGCCGACTCTCCAGAGCACGATCGACCCCATTGGTTCCGGCTCCTGCTCGCGATCAGCAAGCGACCCGGCCGTGGAGCGCTTCCACGTCACGATCTGGGTTTTATCGCTTAGATTGCTAGCTTTATCCAAAAAGCCAAGGCTCTCTGTCAGGCTGTCGCCATTGAGCTTATAGATGAATGAGAAAGGCTTCATTGCCTCACCTTTGCGCTTTCCAATTGTTATCTGGCCAGCAGAGGTGGCATAAATACAAACGGAGCCACGCTTGCTGAGTTTAACTGTGTGGGTGTGTCCGTAAACAGCTTCACCATCAACGAAGATGGCAAAGGTTTCCTTGTCGCCAACGATTTCTTTGACCCAGCGCTGATTATTCCTGTGGCATGTCCATTTGCCTTGTAGCTTGGTGAGGTCTGCTCGGTTTTCTTCGACTGCAGCTTCGCTCAACTCCGTTGACTGCTTCGTCTCCATCGTCTCCTTCATCTCCTTCATCTCCTTCATCTCCTTCATCTCCTTCATCTCCTTCGTCTCCTTTGCCTCCTTGGTCTCCATTTTTAATCCATGTATCACAGGAAACGAAACCGCTTCTAAAATCAGGATGGCGATAGCCACTTTGCCCACCGCGGTCTTCCGGCCTGTCACTGCTGCAACAGCAGCAATAGCAATCAATAAGATCCAAACGACAGCCGCGAGAGAGAAGTGAGGAACCGCCCCTAGGTTAAAAGCCCAGCTTACGATTGCAGTCAGTAATGCTACCACACCCCACTGCATGCCCTTGGACTTCTGATCACTCGATGTAGCGAAGCTTTCGGGATGGGACATGGTAGATAGAATACGCTTAATATGGTCCGATTCATTTGACGCATCACCCGACTCTTCGACCGCTACATCGATCTGCTCTTGCAAGTGCATGATGACTTCGTCGATCTCCTCCTCGGGAGCGTGCTGCATATTTTTTCTTACAGCATTGAGATACTTGTTTATCTCGTTTTGTGTTGATTTTGCGTAGTTCATTATTTTGTTTCTTTGTGACTGTTTTCGATATCGGCGATTGATCGGTTGATACCCTCGAGTGTTAGTTTCATTTGCTTCAGCTGCTCACGGCCCTTTCCCGATAACGATAGATATCTTCGGGGAGGCCCCGAGCTGGAAGATACCACCCGTAGGGACAACTTGGATTCCTTCTTCAATCTGGCTAGAATCGGGTAAACAGTGCTTTCAGAAACCTGGAGAGAAGGATATTCATTCAAGCGACGAACAAGGTTGAGCGCATAATTCTCCTCTGCATCAAGGAGAAGCAGAATGGCGTATTCAATAATTCCTTTGCGAAGTTGTGTGATCCACTGTGACATATGATTTTTCTTA
>CBFHPA010000040.1:0-19924 GCA_965657565.1 Oceaniferula sp. | reverse complement strand
CTTTAACCAACTGATACTCAATGGGTTTTAACAGGACAGTAGTGTTGCCTACCCTTTAAACGCCATCACCCCAACCTTCAGAAAAGGCTGGGGTGATGGCGGACAGGGCGGGATTCGAACCCGCGGAGACATTGCTGCCTCACACGCTTTCCAAGCGTGCGCATTCGACCACTCTGCCACCTGTCCTTAAGTGTCCCGTGGGATGCGGGCGGAAACTAGCCAGCAATACCTCTGATAGCAAACTTTTTTTACAGAGACATTAGGTAACTAAAGCCTCTTACTTTACCAATACAGCGGGGACCCCCCGGCTGTGGTTTTCTCCGAGGTGACTCACACGGAACCATGTCTTCTTCTCTTCGTCGTAGTGAAAATAAACAGCCGTCTGCTGATATCCATTTTCACACAACACGGATACATGCTTGCCGGGATCAACACGGTATATTTCAGCAGCGGACCATCGATGTGATCCAGGCTGGTTCTTCTTTCCCGCTGATGCCGCGATATTATCGTCATCATTCAAAAAGGTTAGTAGCGCCTTTTCGGGCTCAGTTAGCCCGATACCTGAGCCGGTGAATTTAACGTGTTCCTTGAGATGATTCACTGCCTGATTCTGCGCCTCTATTTCCAAAGGCCAGCCCTCAGGCTTAAAGAAATGACTACATGATGTAAGCACCAAGCATGACACCAGCGTAGCTGCTAAGAAATATTTAATCATAAGCTTATAATATCCTCTTCGGGCGCTCATTGACAAGCATTCGATTCAATACTGCCCGGACGCATCAATCGGTCACCCCTGACTTAACAGCAGAAGGAAAAGTAGACTGCCAGCTATACAATGAGCTTCCCTCACCTAGCCCCCCTATTTCAGCTAGTAATGACTGACATCGCTGCTGCCATTGCTTGTAATCAGGCTCTCGAAAAGGATCTCTGGAACCCGGGAAAACAAGATACGTAACGGTCAAGTCGCTCACTGGGCGAGAATAAATCCCTGCCTTGGGGTTGATCTGCTTACAAAATCTCAACGAGGCTTCACCCACTTTGTAACTCGGTCCAGCATCCCCAACTATTGATGGATAGATCCCCCCCTCATGAATCACCACTGCGTAATCCCCTACCTGCGCAGCATCAGGATCACCCTTGGTGACTAACATATTAATAGGCATTACAATAAAGGGATCATAATCAGCAATAAGAAAGCTTCTCGCCTCCATATCTTTGATTTCACGCTTAATTTTTACGATTCGTGATTTCAACCATGCTCTACGATCAGCTTTAGTATCCTTTCGGGAGATCTCCTCATTGGCTTTGCGAATTCTATTCTTCCAGCCAGCAATGAGCGGATTGGGTGACTTGCCGGTTTTGCGCCACCCGTAGCTGGTCAGAGGTTGGTAATTGGTGGAATTGACAATCTTATCCGGCATCACCGGCAAACGATCACCATCGGAACCATCAGAGACGACATCCATCTCTGCTTGCATCAGCATCACGCGTCGCCCCGTATCAGGGTGCTTGAGGTTGAGTATTGTCTCACAATCATAAAAGTTATGCCGTGTCATCAGCTCATTAAGTCGAGTCGTATTCTGCTTCAAACGCTTGGCTTTATTTTCGTAAAGCTGGTAGTAGAAACTTGATATTTTCGCCTCGGGCATCATCACCGCTAGGCCGGGCAGCATTGCACTAAGCCCTATCGTATTTTTTTCCAGCTCAACGAGGCTGGCACTCGCCTTTGGCAACTTAACCTTCAACTCGTAGTGAGCACTAAAGCTCGCATCCGTGTTACGCTCGACGGACGCCAAGCCACCTTTTTCAAGGTTGATCCTGGTATTAAGCTGAATCCCACGCGACATTCTGCGAATATCACCTCCAGATGAAATAGTGTAATCCTTTGGTGTACGAATGGTGGGTTCTTTTGGCTTTGGCGGACTGGGAGGAGCCTGTGCTTTAATCTCTGGCTCGGTGACCGCCTCTTCTGCGATCTTTTTGCCAATTTCTTGCGGTTGCACCACCTTACGATATATTTTGCCAGCATAGGGCATAAACATCAAAGCAAGCAATGCACCCATAAGCATAAGTAGCATTACCTTCCACCATGACAGAGGAGGGGCATGAGCAGACCGGCCTTTGACCCCCTCAATTTCATGTGGGTCATGCTTTCTCTGATTGTCAGAATGAGATGGCATTGGGCTAAATCTTGCACCCTTTCGGTGCCGTATTCAAAGATTATTTTGTCGGTGTTAATGCCTCAGGCCATACGTAGGCATGATCGAGACCATCGGGAGCAAGCTCGGCAAAGTCATCCCAGTCACGCAAATTCGCAGGATATTGGGCTACACGGGTGAACTCGCCTGCTCTGATTTTCTCCACGGCGGCCTCAGCCCAGCTCATCGCGTGCTCCACATCTGCCTGATCGAAAGCAAGCCATGGATCAAAGGCCACGTCACTGATAGCCCGCGGTAAATTAATATAACCTACTTGAGGCAGCTCCCCGGTGCTAAAGCGTTGCTGCGTAAAGGCAGCATACATTGGAAGCTGCACTTCAGCCCATCCGTATGGCTTACCTGATGGGTCACCTAGGTCTCCAAGCTGTGGCCTATTCTGCTCCTCACGCCATGGTCTCAAATGCGCTTTTTTGGGATGCTTTGCCTTACCCGATGTTTTGTAATCCCAGACTCGCCATTGATTCCCATCTTCATGGCGATCGATTCGGTCAATCGCCATCGTCACTGGGTGATTGGCAATTTGCCAATCATCACCATGCTGGCCTATTTGATACTCCGTCTCAACGATACACCAGCCCATGGCACGGTCTGCCGCTTGGATCCGTGCAAAGGCGCGCAAACGTTCACGTGCGCTCTCAAGCTGCACAATCAAGGGCAGTGATAGATTTTTGCCAAAGAGCTGCTCCATTGTAATATCCAGGCGAGCCATGAAGTAACTCTCGAGCTCTGCAGCATTGGACGAGTCACGCATGGCCTCATCCGCTCCAAATTCATCGAGCACATGGTGACATAGCTTACCAAAATCAAGAGCATCCATCTCACGCTTATTAGCGTCATATGTCCTCATTTTCACGATGCGCTTGAGATAAAACCGGAACGGGCAATCCAGATAATCTTTGATCGCCGATGGTGAGATATTGATCGCCTCCTCTCCAATATAACGATTTTTGAGTCTAGGCACCATAAGCTGCCAATCACGCTTCCATGCCCCACGCTTGCGTGGCGATGATGCTGATTCGTTAAACAAATGGCAGACCAACGCCGCCAGCTCCTGACCACTCTGTCGCATCAACAAGCGCGATGGCTTGCGAGCTTCACCAGACTGGTTAAATCTCGAAACCACAGCATCCACCCTGCCACCCTGCACCCTTGAGCTCAGCAATGTCTGCAAAATAAAGGCATCACGAGCAAAGCGAGCACGCATATCGCGCAAACCCAATTGATCTCTCAATGAGTCCGGTAAAAAAGCATCATCCGCTGTCCCCTCTGGGACACACTCCTCGTGCATTCCAGCAAGAATGAGGTGTTGAGCAGGATCATAAGAAATTTCCAACCAACCTTGGAGGTCAAGCACCGTATCGCCTCGCTCCGATGGAATCCGAGCAGCGCGGACTGATTCAGCAAGCATCTCAAAAGCATGATTAGGAATAATCGTCTCAGAATGTGCTGCGAGTCGATCCAAAGCATCTATCGCCTCAGCCAAACCAGGTTCGATCGCCTTCGCCACTTTTTGATCACAATAACCTAGCCACTCAGCTAGCCAACGACGCAACAAAGCCACCATCTTCTTGGCCTCTGGCTCGTCATTCAACAGGTCAATGTGAGAAGCTATGGATTGTAAAATTTCACGCTGGTCCGCCGCAGCCAAAAATCGAGCATCGCTCACCGTCTCAGGCAAATGTTCGATATGAAGCTTATCCATAAGCTCCGCAGCGCGGTATCGACTCACGTTCTCGGGCAAAAACAACTCAGCACCCGGTAAACGGACGAAATCACGTAGAGCCTCGAAAGAACCATCTTTGCCTGCAAGATCACGCATAGCACGCAGCAACCCGACCAAACCAGACTCAGCCAGGCCCCGGCCGTCAGGATGATACAAATTCCAACCATGCTCTGCGAATGTCTTTTCCAACGACGGTTCAAAGCTAGGGTCACATAAGGCAAGTGCTGCCTGCTCTGCTGGTGTGTCCTGATCGCTTAGAATTCTGACACAGGATTCAGCCGCATCATTTGCCGTGTTCACCAAATGCAAGCGCTGCTGCCAATCAGGGATCTCTATATTTCGTTTCCACCAATAATCAACAGAAGGCAGCCCCCATACATCAAACCCATCCTTTTCATGGTTGGGCGCATGAATCAGAATCTGAACAGGCAGCCCCTGAGCGAGCAATGACTTGAGTGCACGAATCGCCATCGGCGTCGGATCAGGCACGCAGGCAACTACTATGCGCTCAACTCCTGGAGGAAGATCAGGAGCCAACACCTGATCACGCTTGGCGAGTATCGGGTCGCGTAACTTCCATTTACCGAGCTGCTTGAGCATCATGCTTTCCAGCTCATCAAGCTCGTGCCAACGTTCTTTTTCAATACTATGATAGCTAGCATCGCGAAAACTGGCATTGGCATCGGCTAGCTCCTGACGCAATTGAATAAATTGCTTCGCCAAAGCCAATGCCTCGTGAAAGCCCACTTTCGCATCAGCATCGTGGTTAGGAAATAAATACGGAAACTGGCTTAAACCTACATCTTGAATCACCTGCACCCATGCCCATAGGCACTCTTGCTTACTGGCAACGCCCTGCACATCGAAGAGACGATTCGGCGCCACCACGTGGGGAGAAATAACGCCGCCCCCTTCGGACAAAGCCAAGCGAAGCCTTCTGCCGCTATTGGAAGTAGGCACCACTACCATTGTGCTTGCCAGCACATCACGGCGATCATCAGCGAGCAGCCAATGCTTTACGGATTCAAGTAGCGGAGCATCCCAGCCGAGAAAAACACGGTCGGCGAATAGCTCTTGCTCGAAATCCAATAACTCCTGCATTCACTAGTCCTCTCCACCAGAGCCCTCCGTATTATCTGTCTCAGGTGTCTCTCCACCCTCTTGTGCATCATCACCCGCAGATTCCTCGCCCTCCTCAGAAGCCTCTTCGTCATCGGGCATCACACGAGCAATATCCTGGAGCTTCTCGCCATCTTTGAGGGTAACCAGCTTCACGCCTTGTGCTGCACGACCAGTCTCACGAACGTCAGAACAACGAATACGAATACTCTGGCCGTCACTGGTCATAAGCATCAATTCGTCATCTTCCTCTGCAGAGAGAGCTCCGACCACCTGACCCGTCTTTTCGGTCACGTTCATCGTTTTCATGCCCTTACCTCCACGACCTTTGGAGAGGTATTCTTCATAAGCTGTTCGCTTGCCAAGACCATTCTCGCTGGCAACCAGCAGCTTGGCATCCGGGCTCACAATTGTTAGTGATACCAAGTAATCCCCTTCTCGAGGCTTCACTCCGGCCACACCCGCAGATGGTCTTCCCATAGCACGGATGTTAGTCTCACTAGTGCGCACACAGTAACCAGCGCTAGTCACAAGGCAAATATCATCTTTCCCTGAGGTCAATTTGACTTCGACGAGGGTATTACCTTCATCAAGCTTGATCGCGATGATTCCATCTTTACGGAAATTACGGAAGTTGCTCAGACCTGTCTTTTTAACCTTACCACTGCGAGTTGCGAACAAGACATAGCCATTCTCTTCACCGAAGGTGATGTCTTCGTCATCATCATTGGTCTTGCGCTCAAGACGAAGCGTAGCCGCAATGTTTTCCTCTGGCTGAAGGTTGAGTAGATTCTTAATGCTGCGGCCTTTGGACGCACGAGATCCTTCGGGAATACCATAGACTCGCTCCACATAGACTCTACCCGTGTTGGTGAAGAACATAAGGTAGTCATGCGCCTGCGCTGAGAACAAATGCTCTACAAAGTCTTGCTCATCGTCTTCCGCTTGGTTTGCATTACGTGTTTCCATGCCACGCACTCCTTTACCACCACGGGCTTGTACACGGTATTCAGCGGATGGTGTGCGTTTGATATAGCCCTTGTTTGAGAGCGTCACGATCATACCATCGTTAGCGATGAGATCCTCAATCGCAATCTCTCCCTCATCAGGGAGAATAGGGCAACGACGTGGTGTGGCATACTTTTCTCTGATTTCAAGAAGCTCATCCTTGATGATCGCCAACACACGCGCTTCACGGGCAAGTATATCGAGGAAGTCTTTGATCTCCTCCAAGATGCTATCATACTCCACCTTAACCTTGTCCTGCTCCATACCAGTGAGCTGGTAGAGGCGAAGTTCAAGGATTGCATTGACCTGACGGTCTGTGAATACATAAGTATCGTCCTGCACACTAGGCTGTGAGCGGATGAGAATACCGAGGCTCTCGGCGGTTTTTACAGGGAAGGTATAAGCTTTTAGTTTTACTCTAGCTTCATCACGGTTTTTAGAATCACGGATAATGCGGATGAAGTCATCAAGATGACCGAGTGCCAATAAGAATGCCTCTAGGTTTTCGGCACGATCTTCTGCTTTGTTGAGCAAGAAGCGGGTCCGACGCATAATGACTTCTCGGCGATGCTCGATGAAGGCATCGAGTGCATCCATAATAGAGAGCTGCTTCGGGCGACGCTCGTGAATGGCAAGCATATTGACGCCGAAGGATGTCTCCATCGAGGTCAGCTTGTAGATCTGATTAACAACAACCTGTGGGCGGGCATCGCGCTTGAGAGTGATCTCAATACGTGTCTGCTCGTCGGACAGGTCACGCATACCTGAGATCTCAGTCAGGACTTTCTCGCGAACCAGCTCAGCGATACGCTGCTGCAAGACCGCCCGGTTCACGCCGTGAGGTACTTCCGTGATCGTGATGACGGACGTTCCTGAGGCCTTCTCGTCGACCTCCATCGTACCGCGCATTTTGATACTCCCGCGTCCTGTGTGGAAGTAGCTATCGATCCCCTTGAATCCACGAATTTCGCACTTACCGGCAAAGTCGGGCCCTTTGATAAATTGCTTGAGCTCCTCGATAGTGAGTTGAGGATTATCAATACGTGCACAGGTGCCATCGATCACCTCACCAAGGTTGTGTGCAGGTATGTTGGTAGCCATACCAACCGCGATACCCGTGCCTCCATTGACAAGAAGATTTGGAATAGCTGCAGGCAGAACGACTGGCTCATTACGAGTCTCATCATACGTTGGCTGCAGGTCGACTGTTTCCTTCTCCAAGTCGGACATCATCGAAGAGCCTAGATGCGTCAGGCGTGCCTCGGTGTATCGCATGGCAGCAGCGGCGTCCCCCTCCACAGAGCCAAAGTTTCCTTGGCCGTCAATGAGGGTCTCACGCATTGTCCATGGCTGAGCCATATTGACAAGAGTCGTGTAGATGGAGCTATCACCGTGCGGGTGATATTTACCCATGGTATCACCCACAATACGAGCACACTTCAAGTGCGCCTTACTGGGTGATAGAGAGAGGTCATTGTGCATCGCATAAAGCACACGACGCTGTGAGGGTTTGAGGCCATCCCGAATATCAGGAAGGGCTCGTGAGATGATCACAGACATGGAGTAGTCCAAGAAGGACTTGGACATTTCGTCCGCCACGTTGATAGATTTGGTAGATTCGTTGGACATGGGTCAGTAGAAAATGGGTATGCTGAATAGTGTCTAGTTCGCTATGATGAGTTATTGTTTGGCTCGTGATTAGACATCCAGGTTTTGCACATTGAGAGCATTGTCTTCGATAAATCGTTTACGGGGTTCGACAATATCGCCCATTAAGACATCGAACATCTTATCGGCTTCTATCGAGTTTTCCTCATCTAAGCGAACCTTGAGGAACTGACGCCGCTCCGGATCCATCGTGGTGGTGAAGAGCTCCTTTGCGTTCATCTCACCTAGTCCTTTGAATCGCTGGATACGCATTCCTTTGCGGCCAATTTCAAGCACACGGTCGAGAATTTCAAACAAGTTGAAGACGGGTAACGCCTCACGCCCATCGCCATCACCTTCGATCAATTCGTAGATAGGCTTGTCCTCTGAAAAGAATGGGTCTGTCTGCAAGCCAAACTCATTCAAGCGTGCCAAGATTTTTGAAATAGCAGCAGACTCGTGAAGCTCACGTTTGACCGCGCGTCTTTGGGCTCCTTGATACTTTTCCTTATACTCAGTAATTTCTTCTTCAGTGAGCTCCTCGTCAAACAATCTCAAATCTCTGTTTTCTTGGGCAAACACAAGCAGCTCTTTCTCCGTGTCGAAATAATGCGTTTCCTCCTCGTTACCAATACGCACCCTAACCATGTATTCTGATAGGTGTCCGTCTTTGGCAAATTCCAGCAGCTTTCTGAAATCTCCGCCGTGTCCCTCCAAAGTAGAGGTGAAGCGGGTAAGTTGGGCCAGGGTATCGAGCACGCTCTTGAGCAAATCGCTATCGACATAGTTATCCTTGCCGTATTGCTTGAGCTTCACATCCTCAGATCCGAGGCTAATCAGAATTTCATTCAGCGCATCATCGTCAGCCAGATACTCCTCGCGCTTCTTACGTGTCACCTTGTAGAGTGGTGGCTGGGCAATGTAAAGATAGCCCGCCTTGACCAGCTCAGGCATATGACGACAGAAGAAGGTCAGTAAGAGTGTTCTAATGTGAGCACCATCAACATCGGCATCGGTCATGATGACCACCTTGTGGTAGCGCACTTTTTCAATATCAAAGGCCCCCTCTTGGTCACCATCGCCAATACCGGCACCAATAGCGGTGATCATTGCTTGAATTTCCTTATTTTGAAGTGCCCTGTGGAGGCGTGCCTTCTCGACATTGATCACCTTACCGCGTAGCGGCAAGATAGCTTGATTGATACGATTACGCCCCGACTTGGCCGAGCCACCCGCGGAGTCACCCTCCACAATGTAAATTTCAGATTTAGCAGGATCACGCTCTGAGCAGTCAGCGAGTTTACCAGGAAGTCCACCGCCAGAGAGGACCGACTTACGAACCGTCTCACGAGCCTTTCGAGCGGCCTCACGAGCACGAGCTGCATTGACTGCCTTGTCGATGATGGTTTTGGCAAGATTTGGGTTCTCATCAAAGTAATCTTGGAGACCTTCGTAAACGATCGAGCTCACCACTCCCTCAATCTCAGCATTGACCAACTTGTCCTTAGTTTGTGAGCTGAAGCGTGGATTCGGCATCTTGACACTGAGCACGCAGACAATGCCCTCACGAACATCATCGCCAGAAAGTGCCGGATCCTTATCTTTAAGGATTTTGTTTGCCTTCGCGTATTGGTTAATCGACCGCGTCAATGCACCACGAAATCCCGTAAGGTGAGTTCCCCCATCAGCATTGGGAATAGAGTTGGCGAAACACAGAATATTATCCTGATAGCTATCGTTATATTGGAAAACTACATCGGCAAAGACATCATCCTTAGCAATCTTGCCATCGTAATCGACTTCAATCTTGCGCTTCCCCTTGATCACCACGGGATCGTCGTGAACCAATGTCTTATTCTCACCAAGCTGAGCCACAAACTCCTCAATTCCCTTCGCGTAGTAAAAACGCTCTTTCTGAGCACTCTCAGGGCGCTCATCTTCCAGCTCAATAACCAAGCCAGGGTTGAGGAACGCAAGCTCACGTAAGCGAGTCGCTAGACGAGCGAACTCAAACTCAATGGTATCGGTAAAAATGGTAGCATCTGGATAAAAGCACACCTTGGTGCCAGTGTGCGCGGGATCAACTTCGCCGATGACCTCGAGCGGCTTAACCGTCTTGCCACGCTCGAAGGTGATGGCGTGCACCTTTCCTTCACGACTGACCTCAGCTTTGAACCAATCAGAGAGGGCATTCACACACTTCGCACCAACACCATGCAGACCGCCAGAGTATTTATAAGCACCTTGGCCGAATTTACCACCTGCGTGCAGACTGGTCAGCACTAGCTCTACAGCCGGGATTCCAAATTTCGGGTGGACCTCGACCGGAATGCCTCGACCATCGTCAGCAATCGATACCGAGCCATCCACATGCAGACCGATTTTGATGGTGTCGCAGTAACCAGCAAGATGCTCATCAATTGAGTTGTCCAACACCTCAAAAACACAGTGGTGCAAACCGCGCACATCGGGATCGCCAATATACATCCCCGGGCGCTTACGAACAGCCTCGAGACCCTCTAGTTTATCAATTTGTGACGCACCATATTCTTGGGCATCAGAGACGTTGGTTTCTACGTTTTCAGCGTCAGTTTCAGGAGCGTCATTAGGCTCATCAGGGATATCAGACATAGGCAGAGAGAATGTCTGAAATTTAGCCTCTCTAGACAAGTTTCTTTCGCCTATTTATGCAGTTTTTTTTAGCCCCAGAGGCAAGTCTTTGATTCCACCTCAAAGCGAATTCTTAAGGCTCTACAATACAACCGACTGAGCCCTACTCGCCGATGGTCATATAATAGTAAACTCCTAAGGCAATACACACCACAATACAGGTGATTAATACCATCAGCATCAGAGTTTTGAGGTCTTTCGACTCCGTTGCTTTTTGCGAAATGCTCGTATCTGCACTGATTTTGCGGACGCCAGTGCCCGATGCATTCTTGGATGCCGGAAGACGTGCTCCCTGAGCAGCTGCAACACCAAGCTCAGGAGAAACGACGCCTGATCGCCTACGACGACGTCTGCGGTCTGGGTTTGCATCTGGCACTGAGGACACCTCCGATGAAGGGCTTGATAATGGAGCTCCCGAAACTGGTTCAACAGAGCCGATTGCCGCTGTCTTTCTAGCGATCTCTCTTGGCTTAATTTCAACCGGATCACCTGCTTTTGCCACCAAGCTGGTAGCAGCCGCAATCGGCGGCGCGATGATCACCTCACCACATGATGGGCACGGCCCTTCTTTCCCTGCCAGTGACGGGTCGACGACAAGACGCGTACCACACTCAGGGCAACCAAAACGAAGCATATGCTTTTCTGATGTATCAGGCATGAATAATCAATTAATTAGGAAAAGCTTACCTTTTAAAACTCTACAATCCAAGCAGATTTCTCTGCCAATTGAGCAGCAAGTCTTCGGCACCCTCATGCTTGCCCGCGAGAGCTTCTAGAATCGCTCTTGGTGCAATCAGCGAGCTATCAATATCAAGCTCTTCAGCAATTTTATCACGCTTCGCGATCAATACATCAAGTCGCGCTTCGAATTGTGGTTCCTTGCGGCGACGCTTCCCTTTGATACGTTGAGGCATATCCGCTTCAGCTACAGCCTGGGCGCGGGCGACCGCCTTATCGAAGTTCTTAATCCTGCTGTGACGATAGTGGCGCGGCAAGATGGGCTTTTTACCAGCGAGCAAATCAGCGACCCATGCCAGGAGCTGTTTATTCCCTGTGACCATGAACGAAGGCCGGTCCCATGAGGCTGCCTCAGCATCTCGCCACAACCATAGAGAGTGCAGATAATTGAGCCCTTCAGGACTCAGCTTGCCACTACCCTTGATACGCCATCTGTCCTCCCGCTCCTGCTTCTTCTCTTCCGCCTTGCGCTGTGCCGCCTGACAGCTCTCTAGAAACCATTCGTAGCGACCTGCATCTTTCAGCTGGCTGACGATAATCTCCGCCATCGGCAGCAAGTAAACGACATCATTGAGCGCATATTCCTCCATCACCGGTGTCAGCGGACGCTTAGCCCAGTCCGCTTTTTGAGATGTTTTCTCAAGCTGCACATCCATGTAATGCGATACTAGGTCACCGTATCCAAACTTCCTCACTCCCAGCAAACGGGCACCAATCTGAGTATCAAAAACAGTGGGAGGAATCATCCCGAGATTGGTCTTCAGCATGTGCATGTCATAGTCCGCCCCATGCATCCAGCATGTTGCCTGCTCGAGATAATCACGAAGTGGACTCAGATCCTTTATCGCCAAGGGATCCATAAGGACATGCTGCTTGCCATCACTGAACTGCACCAGGCATAAGCTCTCACTATAGCGGTGCAGGCTATCTGCCTCGGTATCTACCGCACAGACGCGGCTTTTGCTTTCGTCCTCTTGAGCACAAGTGCTAAGAAAGGCTGATAATTGGCTCTCGGTGTCGATCATACGGCGATGTAAAAAAACATAGCGGTCACTCTTCAGGCGCGACTACTTGATGCACACTAGTAACTATAATTCACCGACATGGCTACCATTAAACGCCATCAAGGCAACAAAGCCTCATGTTCTAAAGCCCTCACCGCCATAGAGAGGTCTGTAGCAGGCAACTCGGCCAAGATTACCAACACAGATATCAGCTAAAACAAGAAAACAGCAAATCCATGCTCACACATGAATTTGCTGCCTTAAATGATAACCAAGCTATTAGTTAGATATCCTTCTCTCTTGGGTGATCCTGTGATTGAGACCACCAATCTGAATCACAGCCTCTCTGTTAAACAGAGTTCTATTTTCAGAAACCGTAATCGTAATAAGCCCTGAGCCAGATCCCGATGCCACGTCGGCAGTAACCCAGTCAGCTTCAATTGGAATATCAACTGTCCAGTTTTGAATCAAACTATTCGGAGAAATCTCAATGTTAACCTGATAGACTCCACCCAAAGATTGTCCCAAATTGTCGTTATCAAAGCCCTTTGAGGTAGGACTGATCGAGGCACTCGGAGCGACTTCACCGGTATCGTTAGGAATGACGCTGTGTCTTACGGTCACGCCAGAATTGGAACTGTCAGCATGTCCAGATACCAGACCCTGCGTCTGCATAACAACTCCACGAAGCGCCGAACTCTGACCAATTACCTGATCTATATGAATACCAGTGAAAACACCTAATTTCTCATCATATTTGCTTTCGGTAAAGTAAGTGAAATTCAGTGGCGCAGTCAAATCGCCATCAGCTTCCCAAGTAAATATATAAGGGAAGAACTGTAAGTTATTTGGCAAGCTCCCCTCAAACAAGCCCTGGGCATTGTTCGCAAACAGATCAAAACCCTCAGCTGGTATACCATTGTATAGAGTCCTGCGATACCTTGAACCCTCCATTACAACATCCTGATCAAAACCAGAGGGATAATAACCACTATTATCACTTGGTTTAGTGTAGCGTAGTCGACTTTCCACCTCTACTGGTTTGACGCTGCCATCATAATTTATGGTGCCAGCTATCCATTCGCTTCCGTTACCAGACTTGTAAGTTTGAGTATAGAAGGGCAATGACCCAACTACTCTGGACCAGTTTCCAAACCTCAGAGCGCGCGATTGGGTAAACTTATATCCCGCATTAGACCAACCAATAATTTTGACCTTACCTAAGTTATTAATGGAACCATAGCCTATACCGTTTCCTGCCGGAATGGAAAGAGAGTCTGTAGTCGTTGATGGTAAAAGATAAGTGTAACTGCCTCGCAGTGGCCAGCTTGTATTGCGCTTATTGTTGTAGTATCCCTTCGACAAATTGAAACGCTGCAGGTTGCCGTCTTCACCAGTTAGCACACCTCCAATAACACGCCTCCACTTGAAAATCGTGAACGCTAATTCAGCAGGCACCCCAGTGACATCAACAGCGCGCCCATCGGATAGGAACCTCCCCGTAAACGACCTCTTGGGTTGATTAAACGTGGCAATATTACCACTAAGATAATAAGTAGGGCCACTATCACTGGCTACTTTAGTTACCTTAACACTCATCAAGCCAACAGGATCATCATCAGATTCACGCAACACGAGTCCTGAATACCAACCTTGGTATGGCGACACCAGATCTGCATCAGAAATTTCATAACTATCCTTATTCGGATCAGTGCCATTGAACAATTCGTCACCATCATTGACCCCATCGCCATCCGAATCTGGATTATTAGGATCAGTTCCAGTATTGTTCTCATCGACAAAATTACCTGCATTTGGCCCGATGCCAGTCTCAACACCATCTGACAATCCATCACCATCGGAATCAGGATTATCAATAAGGGTTCCGGTGATCAACGTCTCCACAGCATCATCTAATCCATCACCATCGGTATCTACAGCCCCTGGCACGTATGCTATGAGTGGATCCAAATCCTCTGAGTCATTGGAATTGAGAATGGCTGAGCCCAGCAATTGCCCATCGACGATGTAATTTACTACCGCCCCGTCATCACCATCTGTATCTTCATTGTTAGGATCAGTGAGGGTGCTAATAACCTCATCACCATCTGACAGGCCATCATTATCTGTATCCGGATCATTCGGATTTGTGCGCTGAATCTGTAGAATATAACCTCGAGATTCCCCCTCGGGTCTCGTTCTCCATGTATAATCTGCCCTCATGACCACAGCATCTGCACCATCTGCATTGTTTGGCTGATTGACCGACCAATTATTGAAAATATTTCCATCAAATATCTCGGCATTTCCGGGAGTATCGCCGAAATCATTGAGACGAGCATTATCTACCCATGCAAATGCACCTTCAACTCCCAAGTCATCAAGACCAATCCAATACTCTGCATTGATGGAATCACCAAAGCGTGCCTTCAATTCATTCAAATCTCTCTGCGAATTAATCACAGCCAGGTGAGCATAGACGTTACCATCAGCAGCTCGTCTCTCGGCATCAACAACAGCGGCCTGGTATGAGAATTGGCCATCGACAAGGTAATATGTATAAACCTCATCACCATCACTCAAACCATCGCCATCAGAGTCATTGTTGATAGGATCAGTACCAGTATCTTGGCTATCAGTATATAGCCCCCCACCAGTCTCATATTTGTCCAGAATACCATCACTGTCGCTATCGAGGTTTGGTAGAGACTCGAGCTTGTAGGTGCGAAGTAGTGCGGTGTCACCGGGATTAGGCAACTTCTCAGCCGTGATAAATCTCCATAAATTACTGGGTAATACGGCCCTGGGACTATTGAGAACATAGATGCCCTCAGTAGCTAATTGCGTCCGCTCAACATCCGTGAAATTGTATGGCCCACTTGTAGGCGCATTGTTTGCGACATCGTCATTGTAGTTCGAATCGGACCTTACAAGATGCTGTACGTCAGCAGATTCTGGGACACCTGAGCCAAAGGGAATCGGAGCATAAGCATTGTTCCAGATCACCAGCTCATCATTCGTCACAAAAATTGCCGAAGCTTTTCCTGAGTCCTCAAGCTCAATAAATCTCGATGTTTCATCCAACGGCTCATCAGCGCTTGGGAAAACCCATAATAGATTTGTGCCAGCATCCTCAGATTCGATGATCGCTGAGCCATCACTTGGGTTAATCTTGGCCACATCAGAGACACCAACCTCTACGTCAATTTCACCGACCTTAGATGCCCCACTATCAGTAAGCTTGTAAGAGCGCAGCATTGACCCGTCAGTGGTATAAATGTAGGTCACGTTGCCTCTGATCGTCAGATTTCCTATATCGAGCAAGAGCTCGTCTTCGTTGGTGAGCGAGATAATTGTTGGCGTTCCTATCTGGCCAGTGCCCGCATTAGTTCTGCGGTAATCTCGAATCTCTTGCACTACACCTGTAACTTCCTTCTCTCTGAAGAAGAAACCAAACTCATCTGTTAGCTCAACGAACTCTCGTATTTCTTTAGTAACTTCGACAACAAGTCGCGAATTCGACATAAACAAGACACGCTCAATCTTAGTGTCAGGATCAAGCTGATTGACAGGGTCCAAAACCAGCTCTTGAGCTTCACCGTCTTGATTAGCCCACAAGACTTTGTCGTAATAAATTGGCCTATCTTCATTACGGCCATCAAAGGTCGAGCTGAAAAACTCATTTAGATCGTCAGGCCTTGGGTTCGGCGCTTTCAAGATCAAAGGTAAAAAGTCCTCGTATTGATAAAGCTGAGATCCATCCGAGCCGTATCCAAGCACCTGGACCTCAGGTCCTACTTGCGTATCGGCAAAATTGGTCGCGTCCCAAGCAATATCAGGATCACTGATTGTGTTCAGTCTTTGCACCTCGCCGGTGGTGGTTAATCTGTAAACACGAATACTTAATGCATCATAGTATTGTTCTTCCCCAACATTTCCGGTGTTAAGTTCGCGAGGTCCCTCGATTCTCTCTGTCGTTGTGATGATTCGACTACCCGAAGTTGTAGTAATGCTGGGCGTGTCTAGCACCTCCTTACCTGCAATACTCACAACACTTGATGTTAGCTCACCCTCGGGGGTGAAACGATATAAAGTGACCTCCGCCTCGGGGCGATCAGGGTAGTTTTCAAAATCAGCATAGCGATTGCTCCACAAGACCAGCTCGGCGTTGCTCACGTCGAGCGCCACCGCCGATGCGCTATCCTCCAGAGTAGTATAAACATAGCCCTCTCCTGTGTCTCTCCCCCATAGTAAAATACCACTATTGTCGATTACCACTTGAGAACCATCATCACCATACTTGAGCACTTGTACACTGTTTCCAAACGGAGTAAATACTGCAGGTGACTTAACTTCATCCGTTGACAACAAGGCTAAGTTTTTCGTCTGCAGACCTGAATCGCGCTTGGGATCTCCATCAACAGGATTAGCACCTCCACCACCGTCGACTGGGTCATTCGGATCATTTGGGTCTGATCCTCCATCGACCTCATCAAAGTCATTGATACCGTCACCATCACTGTCTGCGTTGAGCGGGTTGGTGAAAATAGGTCCGTTTACCTCCTCGCCGTCGGTGCGTCCATCATTGTCAGAGTCAGTGTCAAAGGGATCAGTTCCGGCATCAATTTCAGGACCGTCAAATAGACCATCACCATCTGTATCTTCATTGTTCGGGTCCGTTCCGTAGGTTTTGACCTCAAGACCATCTGCCAAACCATCACTATCACTATCCGGATTCCTTGCATTTGTCTGCTCCCGCTCCAATAGATAACCTCTTGTTTCTAGAATGTTCGCATCATCCCATTCAAAATCAGTTTGCAACTTGATGGCAGTCGCCCCAAAGAAGCTATTGGGCTGATTCTCAGCCCAATTTGCGTAGACGACAGGGTTCAACGGATCAGCCAACCAATCAAATTCATCAAAGATTAGTCCATCAAGATTGCTTCCCCCAATCCATAAATCCGCATCCAAGCTACCGCCAAGAGCACTCATCACTCTCACCTGTTTTTCCTCGCTATCAATCACAACGAGACTGCTTGCCGAGCTTTCCTCAGCATTCTCGCGGGCATCTGACCAAGAGAAGGCTCCACTGACCACTTCAAATGGATTATACTCTTCCCCGTCAGTGAGGCCGTCACGATCGGTGTCAGCTGTTCTCGGGTCTGTCATGAGCAACACTTCGGTGATACCAAGCAAGCCATCATTATCACTATCTGCCCACAATTCACCATCCTTCACACGATTGCTTGGGTCTTCTGAAAATGGGTCAAGCGGGTCCGTGGCAAGCAATTCAAGTATGTAGCCATTCAGCTTAGTATACTTGCTGAGATCATCCCATTCGAAATTGGGTTGGAGTGAAATACCTGAGACGCCGAATAAACTGTCGGGCTGCCCTGCTGCCCAGTTGCTATCTGCGAATGGCTCACCAGTCACCCATTCAAAAACACCCAATGAAGCTTCATCGCTACCCCCGATCCAGACATTATTATCGAATGCCTCGAGGACATCCTGCATATCAGCCAGCTCAAGCGCAGTAGTAACGGCCGCTAAGGTGCCGCCACGGCGCTGGGCATCAAGTCGAGCTTGCTCCCAGGTAAATTGACCTGTGATAAGGAAGTATGGCTTGGTTTCTTCGTCATTGCTCAGTCCATCGCGATCATCGTCCTCAGTGAAGGACTGGCTCACCAAAACCGTTGCGCTGAGATCACCCTCAATCGTAGTGATCGTGAATGTTCCATCTCGAGAAAGACCTGTATCGTTGGCTGCTACAGTAAAGCTGAATGTCTGCGTCCCAGATTGGTTGACTGGTTCAGCGCTAGCAATCCAAGAGTCACCGCTCTCCCATTGCCAGTCTCTGTTGGTTAAAACTTGAACCTGGCGGGTAGTGGCATCTTGCCCGACTGAGAAGGTGTTCGGCGTTATGGCAAGACCTTCAGCGCCTGGTCCACCAAGCTGCGAGACAGATATAGTGACCTGAACATCACCGGTGGTGGTCGTAAATGTCAATTCAGCGCTGCGTGGTTGATCATCGATATTCTGGGTAATTTGATACTCAAAGGTTTGAGATCCATTTTGCTCCACTGACTCGCCACTTGCAGTCAACCATGTAGGATCACTACTAACCCACACCCAACTTGTGTTTGAAGACACCCGTATTTCACGGGTCTGAGCATTAGCGCTGCTGGTTTGAGCAGACGCAGAGAGCCTCAAATCATACGTGCTTCTGGTCGGATCCAAGGGGAACGCATCGTCGACATCATCAACACCATCATTATCGTCATCCGTGTCCGCATTGTTACCAATGCCGTCCCCATCAGTATCCGTATCCTCCACAGGATCGAAGGGGAAGGCGTCATCTGAGTTCAAGACGGCGTCGGCATCAATATCCGCATCCAACCCATCCAGGGTCCCATCTTCATCAAAATCCCCAGCCAGATTGGGATCGGTACCTGTGTTGTTACGAGCATCATCCTGATTGTCTCCATCGGCAGCCAAATCACCATCGCCAAAGTCATAAAAGAGATAAAGTCCAGTATTTGTCTCCACACCATCGAGGAAACCATCTCCATCGGTATCAGGCATGTTGGGGTCTGTTCCCGTTTCCGTAGAAGTTACAAAAATGCCCGTCCCTGTCTCGTATCGGTCCAGGAGTCCGTCACCATCTGTATCGGGATTGTTGGGGTCAGTGCCTGTATCTGTGTCGATACTGACAAAAGTGCCACTGCCAGTCTCGACACTGTCCGGCAAACCATCTGAGTCAGAGTCTGCCGCGGGGGCTGTGTCAAGCAAGCGATAGGTTCTCAGCAGAGCCGTATCAGGTGCGAGTTTTTCCGCCGTATTCAAAAACCAGAATGCTGTGCTAGGAGTGTAAGGCTGGCTATTTAGCACGTAAGTACCCTCAACATTGCCCACCCCGACTGGATCGTTTAGCTCTGTTCTGTTGGTGGTGGCACCACCAGCAGTAAGCTCCTCATGTACGACTAGCGCATCCTCTGGCACGCCCCCCTCCGGGATAGGAGCACCCTCATTGGCCCACAACACACATTCACCCGCAGTTACAAAAAGCGCTGTAGCCTGATCAGAATCTGGAATCAGAACAAAATTGTCACCCTGATCATGCAACCATATCAAGCTCTCCTGATCTACATCTTCCAAAATCGCGGACCCGTCCAAAGGGTTGCTCTTGGTTATCTGAGCATTGACCGAGGCAAAAATCGGGGCTTGCGTGCTACGCTCCAGAACAGCTGTGCCAGCTGAGAGTCTGAAGGTGTTAATCGTACTGGCTATCGCCAGATTATTAAGCCCAACAGTAAGGCTAAAGCCTCCACCAAGCGGGACCTCAGTAAGGGTATCACCAGCTGAAAGTAGTTGGCTAGATCCAGTAGAATCAACGCTGAATTCCACAACCTCACCGCCTTCTACATTGTTGGTGTCCAGAGTCAAACTGAAACCTGCGCCGCCGGTGGCAGAAGTCGTAGAAAACTGGGTGAGCGTCGCACCAGAAGATGCTCCGGTAGAGGCCGAGCTGTCTATCGTAAAATCAACAACATCGCCAGCAACATCGACAACGTTCACGGTCACCACAGAACCATCTGTGAGGGTGATCTGGTCACCGTCGGCATAGTCCGCCCCTCCAGCGAAGCTACCATTGGGGGTTAAACCATCATAATCATCTTGAGTCTGAGCATCAACGGGGGCGATCAAGGTGGTCTCAATGACCGTCACAATGCTACCGTCACTCAGAGTAATCGTATCACCGTCGGCATAGGCTGTGCCACCGGTGAAAGTGCCATTGC